>CADBPA010000020.1 GCA_902796505.1 uncultured Ruminococcus sp. | reverse complement strand
TGAAACACCTCTTTCGCTGAACTTCATTTTTCTGTTCGGTTACTCTGATCAAATACCGACTTTTACATAAAATCAACATTTTTTTCGCTAACCAAGCGTACATCTCCGCTTGGTTGAGGTTCATCCGGAGAACCGACAAACCTCCTTGCCATCATTATACCAAATCGCTACCGAAAAAGCAACAATGAAATATAAAGTTTTTTCATAATAAAGATTTTAAATCATTTTTCTTTTCGCCTCTCAAGCAGGATTTTTCCAACCATGACAAAAAGTGTCGTGA
Organism: uncultured Ruminococcus sp.; assembly: GCA_902796505.1. Taxonomy (GTDB): domain Bacteria; phylum Bacillota; class Clostridia; order Oscillospirales; family CAG-272; genus UBA1740. The sequence continues at coordinate 8,303 of CADBPA010000020.1, read as the reverse complement.
AGACTTCCGATTTTCTTTGCATTTGCTCTTGCTTTTTTTCGCCGGATGTGTTACAATAGAAAGCGGTTACGGTATCCTGCGGCAAATCGGGCGTTCGGAACGTCCGCGCTTTTGCCGAAAGACGCCGAAAATCCTTCGTTCCTGTAGTTAAATGGATATAACGGGGACCTCCTAAGTCTCTGTTGTGGGTTCGATTCCCGCCGGGAACGCCAAAACGACCGGATTCCATGATGGTTTCCGGTCTGTTTTTTCTCCTTGAATCCTTTAATCTTTGCTCAGCAATTCTGTTGTTTCTCCTTGGAAACCCGGCTTTTATATTTTTCTTATTAATCTTGTCCTAAAATTTCTGTATTATCGTCCATTATTACGTTTTTAAATGCAACCCCCTCAATACAAGTGCTGTTAAGGGCGCCGTTCATATCGGCAAATTCTTCAAGTAAAATATACTTCTTTTTTGCTTTCGGATTGCTGTCTTTACGATAAAGACCGAATAAGGCCACCCTGCCATCAGGCAGAATAGTATCTTCTTTTTCGTACATGGATCCTGTTTGAAAACGATATTCTGTACCATTATAAGAAAAATCCAAACCGAACCAATGACCGTCAGAAGGTCCCCAAATGCCAATGTACTGGGAAGTGAACTCATCAAGCGTATTATAATTGTTTTTCCTCATTTTAAATGATACTCCTTTTTTATCTTTCTAATCAAATCAGTTTCGTCGGCTCTGGAAAAGAATGCGATCAATATTTTTTTCATATTTTTACCCTCCGGTTTTTGTATTTCACGTCTATTATAGCACAAAGACCGTGAAAAGTTCAATAGAAATGCGCGATGATCGATCGAATCATGGAATGACCGGCAAAACGGCAAAACCGTAAAGGCAGGGGCTTCTGCAACCGAAAACGAGGCGAGGGGGGACCGCCGCGCCGCGGCGGCGATCGGACGGCGCTCCTGCCGGGCGTATTTTCATCGGGGTGCGGTGATCCTTCAACGGTAAAAAACAAAGAAAAAACGCGGTTTTTGATCCAAAAAGCAGAAAAAGCGATCGGCGGATCGCTTTTTCTTGATCGGGAAGGCGCACCGTTCTCAGACGGGATCACCTTGCGCTTTGAGAAGTTCGAGAACGGCAGACTTCTCCGGCATCGCGCGGATCGCTCCTTTTTTCGTCGTGACGAGATACGCCGCGGCGTTGGCGAAGCGAAGCATACGGTAAATCGCCGCTTCATCCGGCTTGTCGATACCGTTTTCCAGCACGTCGTTCAGAACGCAGGCGCAGAAGGTATCGCCGGCGCCGGTCGTTTCGATCGTACCGGGAAGGCGGATCGCAGGGGCGTAGACGCGCATCCCCCGGTGATAGCAATAACTGCCGTCCGGGCCCGCCGTGACGTTCAGGAGGCGGATATTCGGGCAGGTATCAAGCAGAATTTTTGCTCCTTCGTCAAAATCGGTCGATCCGGTCATAAATTCCAGTTCGTTATCGGCAATTTTGAGAATATCGCACTGCGAAAGCCCCCACGCGATACATTCTTTTGCGAGATCGGAACTCTTCCAGAGCGGCGGGCGCAGATTCGGATCGAAGGAGATCAGCGCGCCGCTCTCTTTTGCCATGGCGACCGCTTTTTTCGTGGCGGCGCGCACGCCGTCGTGCGTCATGGAAAGCGTTCCGAAGTGGAAGACGCGGCAGCTGCGGATCATCTCTTCGGGCAGATCGCCTTCGGAGAGCATCATATCCGCGCCGGGATCGCGGTAGAAGGAGAAATCGCGGTCGCCGTTTTCCGTGCGATGGACGATGGCAAGCGTCGTATGGACGGAGGGATCGACGAGCAGCCCCGAAACGTCGATTCCGGCGTCGCTTACGGTTTTTCGGAGCTGGCGACCGTAGACGTCATTGCCGACCTTCCCGATGAAGGCCGAGCTTTTGCCGAGTTTGCGCAGCATGGCGAGCACGTTGCAGGGCGCGCCGCCGGGATTGGCTTCCCAGAGCGGATTTCCCTGCTCGCTGACGCCGTTTTCGGTGAAATCGATCAGCAATTCTCCGAGCGCGACGGTATCGTATATATGGCGCATGTCACACCTCTAAATCGTATTTTTCGATGTCGATGATCGCACAGCCGTCCGCCGAGAAAGAGATCGAATCGGCGGAAACCGGCGTATAGATCACAAAGCTTGCCGCCTGTTCGCCGTCGTTGACGAAGATCTCAAGACTATACCGATCCATGATCATACGGATCTTCAGCTCGTCCTTCGCGTTGATCGGAAAATCGCGGACGTTGACGATATCGTGCGGGAAACCCGAACGCGAGCGGTCTACGCGGATGGTGTTGTTTTCCGGTTTATGGCGGATCATGGTGACGCGCTCGCCATCTTTGGCAACAAAGATCTTGAAATAGCGATACATCTGATTCGGGTTGCCCGGACGGACGGTTACCGTCATATCGATGAATCTGCCGCTGACGCCCTGAAGATTCACCTCTTCGGTGACCATCACGTTTTTGTAACTGACCTTGACCGTGCGATAGCGCTCGATCTCGCGGACGGGATTCTGGATCAATCTTCCGTTTTTGAGCGAAAGCTCGCGCGGCAGCGTCATCTGCCCGAAGAAGGGAAGATTCTTCATTTTACAGCCGGAGGTTTCCCAGCTTTGCATCCAGGCGATCATGATACGCCTGCCGTCCAGCGAGGACAGCGTTTGCATCGCATAAAAATCGGTGCCGTAATCGACGGTCTGCGTGTTTTCGCGCTGCAGATGTTTTTTCTCGCGGTCATACTCTCCGATGATGCAGAGCGTGGAGTTGCCGGGATGGAATTCCAGCCCCATGGACGTCATGCTCTGCGGGCTGGTAAGCAGGACGTGCTTGCCGTCCAGAGGGAAGAAATCGGGGCATTCCCACATGCTTCCGAACTGGTTATGGCAGGACGCGAGCGTCGATTCATACGACCAATGGAAGGCGTCGTCGCTCACGAATTTCAGGATCGAACCGCTGCCGTCCGCGGCGCGGTTGCCGACGACGGCGTGATACTTCCCGTCTTCATACCAGATCTTCGGATCGCGGAAATCGTTGGAACTGCCGCCCGCGGGGAGGTCTTTTTCGTCGAGGACGGGATTTCCTTCGTATTTCGTATATTCGACGCCGTTGCCGGTCGCAAGGCATTGCGTCTGAAAACTGACCACGGTGCCGTTGCTCTTACGCACCTCCCGGACGCCGGTATACATCAGCAGCTGTCTGCCGTCCGCAAGCTCCAGCGCGCTGCCGGAAAAGCAGCCGTCTTTATCGTAATTTTCATCCGGGGCAAGCGCGCAGGGGAGGCGTTCCCAATGAATGAAATCGGTGGTTTTGGCGTGTCCCCAATGCATCGGTCCCCATTTGACGTCGTAGGGATAATATTGGAAAAACAGATGGTATTCTCCCTGATAGACGGAAAATCCGTTGGGATCGTTGATCCAACCGATCTCGCCGGTCAGGTGAAAATGCGGATAGTCGCTTTTGGCAAGCCGGGGGAGATATTTTTTCTCGAAATCAATTGCTCTTTGCAGGTTCTTTTTCATAGTTACACCAATCTTTCAGTCATCCGGATTTTGTTGTTCTTCGACCGTACGCGCCGCGTCTTCGGGGCTCATATGTTTCAGAAAGATCTGTTCGACGGGATAGCTTGCCGCCCAGACTGCCGCCGACGGCAGAATGATCGCAAGGCCGGGAACCATCAGCATGATCCCCACCGCGGTCAGGACGATCAGAAGGATCCCGATCGTGCGGAGCGGATGCGCCATCATCAGATAGAAACTGATGCGGATCATATCCCGGACTCTGCCGTTGAAGCGCGCGCAGTAGGCAAACAGGAAGATGCCCCAGACGAACGACACGCACAGCAGGACCAGCATAATGCCGTAAACCGGGCCGAGAGGCTCGCCGTTTTTGATGAGAGCGCGCAGCCACAGCACGTCGAACACAAGGAAGATCTGCATAAACATCAGGGGCAGCCACGAGAGCGTGGAGCGCTTGAAGTTACTGCGGAATGCGGTAAGGTAAGTCGACCAGAGATAGTCGTTGCCGAGCCGCACGTGATGATAGATCGTCGCGTAGAGCGCCGTGGACGCCGCGCCGACCGTGATGACCGGCAGCGAGGAGATCGCCCAGAATACGGTCAGAGCGATACAATCGAACAGTTTGATCAGAACGCGGACGACGGGGTTTTCCAAACTGAAAAAACGTTTCATACTTCCCTCTCGTTTACCCGTGGGTATATTCTCTCAATTCGGAGAAGGTGACGGTGGTATTTTCGGCGAAAAGGCGAACCGTTTTGCCGCTGACGCCGTAGACGCGCACGGTCAGTGTGGCGACGCCGTCGATGCAGAACAGCCCGACCGAGCCTTCCTGCAGATAACGGAAGGAATAGGTCTTCCCTTCCTCCAGATCGATCGCCGATTCGGCGATCGGGGTGTCTCCTTCGTTGAAGAGAAGTTTCAGCTTCCCGTCCGCCGGGGACACCGAGATCATTTTGTATTTATCGCTTCTGCCGCTGTAATCGAAGGCGAGCCCGAACGAGCCGGCGCCGGTATAGGTAAACTGCCCGGTTATGAGGAAGCGTTCGTACGCCGTGAACGCCTCGGTGTAGGAAAAGCGCGCGCCGGCGGTGATCGTCGTATGATCTTCTCCGAGGACGAGCTCGCGCCGGTCTTGAAAATCGGAAACGATCGAATCCACGGGTTTGAGCGAAAGCGTTCCGTCCTCGGCGGCGACGATCTGCTGCACGATCAGATTTCCGCCCCATGCGGAAACTTCGGACAGCGAGGAGGGCGCTTCCGAGCGCCTTGCCCAGCCGACCATATAATAATCTTTTCCGTTATCGACGTGCTTGGCGGCATAGAAGAGTTTGCCTTCCAGCCGAACGGGCGTGTTGTAAGGACCGTAGGGGGTATCCGAGAAGGCGTACCAGAGGGTATCGTCCTGCCCGGAGTAGGTAACATAGTATTTGCCGTTGAGGCAGAAGGTATCGCTGCATTCGAGATTCCAGAATTTCTTGGTCGGATCCGAAAGGATCACGCCGTGATATTCAAAATCTTTCAGGTCTTTGGAAAGTGTATAATGAACGACTCGCGCGATATTGTACTGCGATGCGGTGATCGTCATTTCGATCACGCCTCTTTCCTCGTCGTAATACGCCTGAGGATCGCGGAAGTCCAGTTTTTGTCCGAGTTCGCTTGCGGGGGTAAGCGACCAGCCCTCGACCTTTTCAAAGGACGTGAGCGAGCTGCCTTTCGCCACCATGACTTTTTCTTTGTATTCATAGTGGTCGGATGCCGCGTGACCGGTATAGAAGAAATAATAGAAGCCGTCTACTTTGACGACCGATCCGGTCCCTACCCATGCGTCCTGACCGCCGCTGCGCGACGCTTCGATGATGGGAGAATCGTATTCGGTATAATGAATAAAATCGGTCGTGGTAGCAAGATAGATCGAGTGGTTGTAAGAGTCTCCCGCCTCTTTCAGATAGTAGATATAATACACGCCGTCTTCGTAGTACGGCATCGTATCTCCGACGTAGGGCTGGCTCATTTTGTCGATCTCCGGTTGGAAAAACAGTTTATAATCGTAGGCAGATTCCTGACTGCCGGGAGTGCGGAGTTTGGAAAAATCTTTGTCATAATCCGGGTGTGCGTATTCCTCGCTCGTATCATCGACCGCAGGAGGCGTCGTTTTGCGGCAGGCCGCCAGGAGCGAGAGCAGGACAACGAGCGCCAGTAGCAGGCATAGGAACCTTGTTTTCATTTGATTTTCCTCCTGTGGAAGTATTCGGTATCGGGGGCTTTTCCCCGAAGGGGGGGCGGGAGAATGAAGCTCATTCCCCCGCCGCGGGTGAAAAATTATTCAACGATGAGCTGATGAATGGAGATTTCGGAGATCTCGACGGTCACTTCGCCGAGTTCGGCAAGCTCTGCCGAGCCGAACTGGAACAGCATTTCGAAGTTCATCTCGGTAACGAGCGTCTTGTCGGTCGAGAAGGTGAAGGTCTGCTCTTCCGTGGTGAAGTCGATTCTTTCCGCGATGCGGGGATTCCATTCGCCGATCTGATTCAGGAAGAAGCCGCAGGAAACTGCCTTGCTCGCTTTTGCCTTGATCTCGATGGTGAAATAGCTGTCAGCCGGCAGGACCAGCGGATTCTCGCGGTAGCCGCAGATCAGCTTGTTGTGCCAGTCGACAAGTCCGCCGTCGTCGATGCGGTAGTAAAGCTTGCCGTTTTCGATCCAGATGACGCCGACTCCCTTTTCGTTGTCTTCGTCGGTGCCGTTGAAGGTCGCGAACGGAAGAGCCGCGTTCGATTCGGAGGCGGTGCCCGCGCCGAGAGCGACGAAACTGTCGGTAGTCTTCGTCACGTCTTTATCGCCTTCCAGCGTTCCGAAAACGAGGCCGGAGAAGGTCAGCACGTTGTTTGCGACGCCTTCGGACGCGTTGCCGATCTGCAGACGGATCACGGGGTCGTCGATATCGGAGGTTGCGGTGAATACGCCGGAAAGGACGGTTTCCTTATCGGCGTCCAGTCCGAAGCCGTTGAAATTCGCACGCGCTTCGTGATACAGCGTAGCGCTCTCCACGAGGCATTCGCCCGCCTGCGCGTACTGTGCGTGGACGGTGAAACGGTAGAAGTATTTCTTGCCGTTTTCGATCTTCTGACCGCCGAGATCAAGGTTTGCCTTCACGCTCCAGACGCCGCCTTCGGTCGGATAATTCGCGATGGTGAGAACCGCTTTTCCGTCTGCATAGCCGACGGAGGCGTTCGCGCCGTCACCGGCGTCGACCGTGAGACCGGTATTCTCGGCGAATTTGTCTGCGTGCTTGACGACTTCGCTTTCGGAGCCGACGGTCTTATAAAGCTCGATCTTATCGATCGTGACGGTATAAGCGTCGGTGGGATTCTTCATCACTTCATCCCAGCGAACCATACCGAAGTGCAGACGGAGTTCGGCGGCTTTGGTATCGCTGACGGTGAAGTTGATCTCGTGAGCGGCAATATGCTCGCCGATCTCGATATTCCATGCGCCGCCGAGAACGTCCCAGCCGTCATTGTCCTTGCGGGCGATGATGTGCATCATGGCGTCCTTGGTGGATTTGACCCAGACCTTCAGTTTGTAGTCGGCGGGTTCGAGTTCCAGTTTCTTATCCAGGCGGATCGCGTCATCGCCGCCGCCGGTGGAATCGGTGATCTCAAAAACGTATGAACCCTCTTTGACGCCGGCGGTTGCCTGAACGCTGTCAGAGATGACGGGTTCCCAGCCGTGCGCGTCGTTTTCGGGCGCTGCATCGAAATCGAAGTCCTTATAGAGGACCGGCTCTGCGGTCTTTCTGGTAACGGTAAGGGTGGCGTAGGCTTCCGCTTTCTTGCCGCCGTTATCGGTCACCGAATAGACGAGTTCGTAGGTGCCGGGGTTCTGAGGGATGGCTTTTCCGTTGGTGAAGGTGAGCGAAGGGGTAGCCGAAACCGCGATCCGTGCGGTCAGGTCGCCGTCCTCTTCGTCGGAGGCGGTAACGCCTGAGAGAACGTCGATCTCGCTGCCGGCTTCCACCGTCAGGTCGTGCGTGCCGGCGATGGCGGGCGCCTTGTTTTCTGCGGGCTGTTCCGGCTCATCGGTCTTTTTGCAGGCGGCTGCCAGCGGGACCAGCATGACGAGCACAAGCACGAGCGCGAGGATCTTGCTGATGTTTTTTCATGTCTTTCTCCTTATAAATGTATTATTTTTGGACGTATCTGTCGTATGCGTCCTGATAAACCTTCTGAAGCGCGGAGATATTGACCGAACCGTTCAGTTTGCTCTGGAACGTCTCCCAGGCGGAATCCGAAACGCCGCCCTTCAGCAGCCAGTCGATCAGGTTGGTGCGAACGTAATCGTTGAAGTTGGTCTCGTAGGTCGCAAGCGTATTCAGCTCCTCCAGGGTGAACTGCAGGTTCGGGAACGGCAGAGCGCCGGCGGGCATATAAGGCGTGACGTACGCCGTGAGCCGTTCGAGTCTGAGTTTCGCGCGCGGCTCCATATTGACGACGTTCTCCCAGGCGTAATCCGAAAGATAGATGATGCCGAGAGGCGCGTTCTGCAGACGAAGTTCATCCGCGGTGACGCCGTCGGGAAGCGGCTTCTGGACGAGCATTCCCTTTTCGTCGAGCTGCTCTTCGTAAACGATGCCGATGGGGCCGTAGTTGATCTGCGCGGAAATGGTGGGATCGTAGTAGCGGTCGAAGTAAGCCAGCAGCACTTCGGGGTACTGGCACTTGGTGAACAGCACCACTTCGCCGGTGCTGATTTCGGGGT
>CADBPA010000019.1 GCA_902796505.1 uncultured Ruminococcus sp. | reverse complement strand
GGGCGGAGGGATCGCCGGGGGGGGCGGAGGGATCGCTGAGAGCGATCCGGGAAAAAATCCGAAAAAACGCAGGAAAATGCGCGTTTCCTCTTGACAAACGCGCGAACATCGGGTATAATCATTCGTAAGTATTCAATGTATACAATGTATACAATCCGAACAAGCGCCGGAACACCGCCGGACAACACCCGAAAAGGAGGACCTGTATGATCAAACTGAACGAAGACTCTCACCTTCTGGAACAAACGCAGTATAAGTATTCGCTCCAGGACGTGACCGAGCCGAATCTCTTCCGCGACGTCTACGAGTATACCGAGATCCCGAAGATCGTATTCAACCAGCGCCGCGTGCCCATCCGGATGCCCGAAAAGATCTGGATCACCGACACCACCTTTCGCGACGGTCAGCAGGCGCTCCGTCCCTACACGGCGGAGCAGATCGTCGATCTCTACAAGATGCTTCACCGCCTCGGCGGCGAGCAGGGGATCATCCGGCAGAGCGAATTTTTCGTCTACAGCGAAAAGGATCGGCGCGCCGTCGAGATGTGTCAGGCGCTCGGATACGAATTTCCGGAGATTACGACATGGATCCGCGCGAAGAAAGAGGACTTCGCCCTCTGCCGCGATATGGGCATCAAGGAGACCGGCATTCTCGTCTCCTGCTCGGACTATCACATTTTCAAGAAACTCGGTATGAGCCGCTCGCAGGCGCTCAACCATTATCTGAAGATCATCTGCATGGCGTTTGAAGCCGGGATCACCCCGCGCTGCCACCTTGAGGACATCACGCGCGCCGATTTTTACGGCTTCGTCGTCCCCTTCGTCAACGAGATCCGCGAGATGGCGGACGAGGCGAAGATGCACGTCCGCATCCGGATGTGCGACACGATGGGTTACGGCGTGCCCTTCTCCGGCGCGGCGCTTCCGCGAAGCGTTCCGGGGATCATATACGGTCTGAATCACTACGCCGAAGTCCCCGGCGAATGGCTGGAATGGCACGGGCATAACGACTTCTATCTCGGCGTCGCCAACGCCTGCACCGCGTGGCTCTACGGCGCCTCGGCGGTCAACTGCTCGCTGCTCGGCATCGGTGAGCGCACCGGCAATATTCCGCTTGAGGCGATGTGTATGCAGTACGCCGGTCTGCGCGGCACGACCGACGGCATGGACCTCTCGGTCATCACCGAGATCGCGGAGTACTACGAGCAGAAGATCGGCTATCCCATTCCGCCGATGACGCCCTTCGTCGGCAAAAACTTCAACGTCACGCGCGCCGGCATCCACGCCGACGGTCTGCTCAAAGACGAGGAGATCTACAACATCTTCGATACGCAGAAGATCCTCAACCGCCCGGTGGACGTCTCCATCAGCGCGAACAGCGGACTCGCCGGGATCGCCTATTGGGTGAATCATCACTATAAACTCGACGGCGAGCGCGCGATCTCCAAACACGATCCGCTGGTGCTCGACCTCAAAGAGGCGATCGACGCGGCGTACGCCGACGGCCGCCTCACGGTCATGACCGACGGCGAAATGGAAGAGATGATCCGCAAATTCGCGCCGGACGGCGTGAAGCGGTCGCTCTGACGGAGGGGCTATGCAGACACTGGAAAACAGCGTTTTGGAACGGCTCGAACGCGATATCCTGAACGGCAGCCTTCCGTCCGGCTCGCCGGTCACCGAGATCGGGATCTCCGAACGCTACGGCGTATCGCGTACCCCGGCGCGGGAGGCGCTGATCCTGCTGGAGCGCGAGGGGCTGATCGCCAGAGGAGACGGACGGGGCGGGCTGACCGTCGCCGGTCTCTCGGACGCCGATATCGACGACATCTACAGGATCCGTATGCGTATCGAAGGGCTTGCCAGCCGCTATATGGCGGAGCGCGGGAGCGCGGAGGAAAAAGAGGAGCTTGCCGAGGCGGTCGCCCTGCAGGAGTTTTACGCCGCGCGCGCCGACGCGATGAAACTGCGCGAGCTGGACACCCGCTTTCACGAGGTGGTCTACCGCGCGTCGGGCAGCCGGGTGCTGATCGGAACGCTTTCGGGCTTCCATAAGCAGATCTACCTCTGCCGCGAGCGCGCCTTTCTCTCCCCGGAGCGGACGGCGGTCTCGGTCGGCGAACACAAAGAGATCCTCGGCGCGATCCTTGCGGGGGACGGCGACGCCGCCGAGCGGCTGACCGCCGCGCATGTCCGCAACGCCTATGAATTTTTGATCAGGAAAAGAGAAACGAAATGAATCTGACGGAAAAAATCCTATCCGCGCATCTGCTCGGCGCCGCGGCGCTTCCGAAGGCGGGCGAGGAGATCGCCCTGCGCATCGACCAGACGCTCACGCAGGACGCGACCGGCACGATGGCGTATCTGCAGTTTGAGGCGATGGGGATCGACCGGGTGAAAACCGAGCTTTCGGTCGCCTACGTTGACCACAACACGCTGGGGACCGGCTTTGAGAACGCCGACGATCACCGCTATATCCGCACCGTCGCGCGCCGGCACGGGATCCGCTTTTCGCGGCCGGGCAACGGCATCTGCCATCAGGTGCATCTCGAACGCTACGGAATCCCCGGCAAAACGCTCATCGGCTCGGACAGCCATACCCCGACCGCCGGCGGCATCGGAATGCTCGGCTTCGGCGCGGGCGGACTCGACGTCGCGGTCGCGATGGGCGGCGGCGCTTACTATATCCGGATGCCGCGCGTGATCGGCGTCCGCCTCACCGGAAGGCTCACCGGCTGGGCGCAGGCGAAGGACGTGATCCTCGAAATTCTGCGCCGGCTCACGGTCAAGGGCGGCGTCGGCGCGGTGATGGAGTACTTCGGCGAGGGTGTCGGGAGTTTATCCGTCCCCGAACGCGCCACCATCACCAATATGGGCGCCGAGCTCGGCGCCACCACCTCGGTCTTTCCCTCGGACGGGCAGACGAGAAAATTCCTGTCGCAGAACGGCAGGGAGGACTGCTACCGTCCGCTTGCGGCGGACGACGATGCGGCATACGACGAGATCGTCGAGCTGGATCTTTCGAAGATCCGACCGATGGTCGCCTGCCCCCACAGCCCGGACAAGGTCGTTCCGGTCGGGGAGGTCGAAGGCCTCCCGGTCGATCAGGTCTGCGTCGGCTCCTGCACCAATTCCTCGCTTTCGGATATGCTGCTCGTCGCGGCGATCCTGAAAGGAAAATCGATCTCCCCGCGCGTCTCCTTCTCGGTCTCGCCGGGATCGCGGCAGGTGCTGACGCAGATGTCCGAGTGCGGCGCGCTCGCCGACATCCTTGCGGCGGGGGCGAGGATCCTCGAATGCGCCTGCGGTCCCTGCATCGGCATGGGCAATTCTCCGCAGTCGGGCGGCGTGAGCCTGCGGACGTTCAACCGCAATTTTGAAGGCAGGAGCGGCACGGCGGACGCGAAGGTCTATCTCGTCTCCCCGGCGGTCGCCGCCGCGGCGGCGGTGTATGGAAAGATCACCGATCCCGCAAAACTCGGCGATCCGCCGCGGATCTCCCTGCCGGAGAAATTCACCGTCAACGACAATATGATCGATCTGCCGGACTTCTCCGGCGAGGTCGAAAAAGGACCGAACATCAAGCCGATCCCGATCGGGATCCCGACGCCGGAGAAGCTCTCGGAGAAGGTGCTTCTGAAGGTCGGCGACAATATCACCACCGACCACATCATGCCTGCCGGCGCGAAGATCCTGCCCTACCGCTCGAATATCCCCTATCTCTCGCGGTTCTGCTTCGGCGTCTGCGACGAGAGCTTTGCTAAGCGCGCGAAAGAGGCGGGGCATTGCGTGATCGTCGGCGGTGAAAATTACGGTCAGGGAAGCTCGCGCGAGCACGCGGCGCTCGTTCCGCTTTATCTCGGCGTGCGCGCCGTCATCGCCTGCTCGTTTGCGCGCATCCATCAGGCGAATCTCATCAACGCCGGCATCCTTCCGCTCACTTTTGTTGACAAAAACGACTATCAAAAGATCGAAGAGGGCGACGAGATCGAAATCGAGGGGCTTCGCTCGGCGATCGAAAACGGCGGCGAAATTTACGCCGTCTGCCATGGTGAGCGTATCCCGCTTGCGGCGCCGTTCACCGGGCGGCAGAGAGAAATTCTTCTCGCCGGAGGACTTCTGAATTACACGAAGGAGCAGGAAAAATGAATTACGAAACCCAGATCAACGAGGCGTGCGAAAAATTCCGCGCGCTGCTGAAAGACCAGCTTTGCCGCGTGGAGAAAATGAAGGCGGACGGCGATTTCAAGGACTACGAAAGCCTGCCGAAGATCCGCATCGGCGTCTGCGGCGGAGACGGCATCGGCCCGATCATTTCCGCCGAAGCCGAGCGCGTGCTGAAGATCCTCGTCGCCGACCGGATCGCCGAAGGGAAGATCGAGATCGTCCGGATCGAGGGGCTGACGCTGGAAAACCGGATCGCGCATATGCAGCCGATCCCCGACGACGTGATGGAGGCGCTCCGCTCCTGCGACGTCATTCTGAAAGGCCCGACGACAACGCCCCAGAAGGGAAGCGGAATGCCGAATCTCGAATCGGCGAACGTCGCTATGCGCAAGGCGCTCGATCTGTTTGCGAATATCCGCCCGGTGCGCGTTCCCGAAGAGGGGATCGAATGGACGATCTTCCGCGAAAACACCGAGGGCGGCTACGCCGTCGGTTCGTCCGGCATCAACGTCACCGAGGACCTCGCGATCGACTTCACCGTCACCACCTCGCAGGGCTCGGAGCGTATCGCAAGGCTCGCCTACGACTACGCGAGAAAGAACGGCTACGGCCGCGTTTCGATCGTCACAAAGGCGAACGTCATCAAAACGACCGACGGCAATTTCATCTCCGACTGCCGCAAGGTCGCCGCGGAATATCCCGAAATTCAGACCGACGAGTGGTACGCAGACATCATGACGGCAAAGCTCATCGACAAAAAGCGCCGCGCCGACTTCAAAGTCCTCCTTCTGCCGAACCTGTACGGCGACATCATCTCGGATGAGGCGGCGGAATTTCAGGGCGGCGTCGGAACGGCGGGCGCGGCGAATATCGGCAAGCACTACGCGATGTTCGAGGCGATCCACGGCTCGGCTCCGCGGATGATCGCCGAGGGCAGAGGCGCATACGCCGATCCCTGCTCGATGCTGCGCGCCGTCGCGATGATGCTCTCGCATATCGGACTTTCCGACCGCGCCGACCGCCTCACCGCCGCGCTCGATTTCTGCGCCAAAGAGAAAAAACTCGTCATCACCGGCCGCCCGGGGGGCGCAAGCTGCCGCGCATACGCCGATTACGTGATCGAGCACCTCTGATCGCGGATCAAAAAACAAATAAAAAATGGGGCGGCAGTCTCTGCCGTCCCGTGCGTGAGAGCGGAATATGCAAACTTTTCTTAGCGAAATCAGCGTATTCCGCTTTTTTATTTTATTTTTCGTCTGTCTTTTTGCCTTCCGGCTGCTCTGCGGCTTTCGCCTTTTTTCGCGTCCCTTTGAGGACGAGCGGCAGAAGGAGCAGGTAGTAGACGACGGCGATCAGCACCGTCAGCCAGCAGGTGAGATCGCTTCCGCCGGCGCAGAGGCTGACCAGCGCGAGCACCGGCGCGCCGAGGATGATGCCGAAACTGCTTCCGGTCACGAGATTGTTCGCGGCAGGCGTCGAAAGATCCGGATCCAGCTCGCGCAGAAGGACGACGCCGGAGCTGATCGTTCCGGTCATCATGCCGAACATCGAGACGAGTCCTTCGTAGTAATAATCGGGATAGACCTTCTTGCAGACGAAGGCGAGGTGCAGCCAGGTGACGATCCCGCCGACCACGGCGAGCAGCAGGAAGGGAACCCAGAGTCCCGAAAGGTCCTCGATGTCGATCGAGGCGATCCCGGCGACGATCATGATATCGAAGAAGAAGCCGGAGATGCGGTTGAGCAGGTAGTTGTTCTGGTACTGCCGGCGGATCAGCCCGGCTTTTTTGCCCTTGTTCAGCAGCGTGCGCACGAGGATGGCGAGCGCCGCGCCGATGATGAAGTTGAAGCCCCAGATCAGCGAATTGAGCGTTTTTGCCAGCCTCGCCGAGATCGCCGAGATCGCGCTCGTCAGCCCGAAGGCGGTGAGGAAGGTGGCAAAATAGACGATCGCGACCATCGCGATCTGTACCGAGAGCTTGTCGATCGAATCCGAGACCGGGATCTCGCCCTTGTCCTGGAAGAAATCCGCGCCCGGCATCTGCTCGCCGGTTTTCGCCGCGGTGCGGATATGTCCGCGCTTTGCGAGAATATTGATGATGATCACGCCGACCACGCAGGCGACAAGATACCCTGCCGCCGCGATCGAAAGCCCGAAACTGCGGCCGCCGGCAAAGCCGTTCGTCTCCAGAGTCGTTCCGACGTTGTTGGCTTGCCCCGGCCCCTGACCGTAGCCCATCGGCAGAAGGATGCCGGAGGCCTTATAGAGATCCGGCAGAAAGGTGTAGGAGAGCAGAAGCGTGATGAGAAGCCCGACCGCCCCCTGCACAAGATAACTTCCGACGATCACCGCGCCCGACCGCAGTCCGACGAGATCGCCTTTTTTCTTTTCCCGCTCCGGCGGCGTCCGCAGGCTCATCGCAATGAAGCCGAGCGCGATGCCGTGATAGACGAGGATCTCCATCGTCTGCGTGTCGATCAGCGTAAAATCCGGCGCGATCGCCTTGACGATATATTTGAGAATGAGGAGAAGGAAGCCCGCCATGACGGCGATGGGCATCAGCGTCTTGCGGATGAAGGAGACCTTCTGCCGCAGAAAGATCGAGAGCAGCACGGCTCCGCTGATGAGGCCGAGCTGAATGATGACCGTCCAGAGGGTGGTATTTGCCGCCGAGTAATCCATAGTCAATCCTTTCGCGTGTTGAAATAAATCAGATATTTGCGCAGATTCGCCGGCTTTTTCGCCCGTAGTTCATAATATTTTCCGCGGCTCGAAAAGAGAAGCAGATGCGCCTGCACCGCCGCCATTGCCCGGATCTCGCCGAGCGGAAATCTCTCCCCGGCGATCCCGAAGGCGTCCGCGTACTGCGTGAGCGCCCCGCAGCCGATCTTGCGGCTTTTGTGCTTCGGTAGGATCTCGGAGAGGGTGATCTCCCCGTCCGAAAAGAGAATTTCGCCGTTTTGGAAAAACTCTCCTTCTTTCGTGCGGCGGATCTGTTCTCTGTCCCACTCCGCGATCGTGCGATATGGCGCGCCGTCCCCGAAAAATCCGGTCGGTGTCATCGTCGCTTCCATGCCGCAGGAGCAGAAGACGCGGTCTTTTTTCGTGCGGAGGCTGCCGATCCTTCCGCAGACCGGGCAGAGCCAGAGCGCGCGTTCAAGACCTTCGGCGGGCGCTTTGCTCCGGAAGGCGATCGCCTCGCGCGCCTGCCGCTCCCAGCAGTCCTCCCGGATGTCGGACGAGATCGACTCTGCGATCTCTTCTTCGCTCATCCCGGAAAGCTCCTCCGGGGAATAGATCCCGGCGATCTCGGCGCGCATCCTGCCTTTTCGCGCCTTTTTCGCCCAGCGCGGCAGGCTGAGGTAGCCGCCCGTGATATGGATCGTCAGAAGCGAGGCGCCGCTTTTTTTGACGAGCGCCCCGGTCGTCGGCGAGAGAGGCGCGGTCAGCCCGTCCCAGCATTGCTCGCCCTCGGCGAAGATGCAGACCGAGCGCCCGGCGCGCAGATGCCGCAGGCAGGCGAGGACGGTATCGG
>CADBPA010000018.1 GCA_902796505.1 uncultured Ruminococcus sp. | reverse complement strand
AGGGCGGCGACGTTTCGCCCGGCGCCGCATCCGATGCGCACCATTCCGCGCGCCAGCTCTTCGGCGGCCTCCGGAGTACTCATGAACGCGCCGGAGCCGCACTTGACGTCCAGCACGATCGAATGCGATCCCGCGGCGAGTTTTTTGCCCATGATGGAAGAGGTGATGAGGGGGATGGAATCGACCGTGGCGGTCACGTCGCGCAGGGCGTAAAGCTTCTTATCCGCCGGGGCGAGGTTGCCGCTCTGCCCGATGACGGCGACGCCGATCTTTCCGACCTGCGCGCGGAATTCTTCCGGGGTGAGCGAGGTCTTGTAGCCGGGGAAGGATTCGAGCTTATCGACCGTTCCGCCGGTATGTCCGAGGCCTCTGCCGCTCATTTTGGCGACCTTTGCGCCGAGGGAGGCGAGGATCGGAGCGACGATGAGCGAGGTCTTGTCGCCGACGCCGCCGGTCGAATGCTTGTCCACCGTAAGGCTTCCGAACTCCGAGAGATCGAGCATCTCGCCGGAGTGCGCGATGGCGTCGGTGAGAACGAAGGTCTCCCGGTCGTCCATTCCCTTGAGGACGATCGCCATCAGCAGCGCCGCGACCTGATAATCGGGGATCTCACCTTTCGTGTAGCCTTCGGTGAAGAAGCGGATCTGCTCGTCGGTGAGGGCTTCTCCGCGCTTCTTTCGGGTGATGATATCGTACATACGCATGGGCGTTTTTCCTTTCGCTCAAAGTAAGAATCCGGGGCCGAAGCCGTCCGGGAGCAGATCCGCGAAGGTCCGCTCGGCGTAGCCTTTGCCGTCCGCAAGCAGAACGCGGGCGTCCGGGCGGAAAAATTCCGCCATCACCTGCCGGCAGACGCCGCAGGGCGGAAAGATCCCCTTCGGGGGCTTCCCGGCTTCCCCGCCCGCGACCGCGATCGCGAGAAACTCCCGTTCGCCCTCATGCACCGCCGTAAAGAGCGCGACGCGCTCGGCGCAGACCGAGGGGGAAAAGGCGGCGTTTTCGATATTCGCGCCGGTATAGACCGTCCCGTCGGCACAGAGGAGCGCCGCGCCCACCGCGGTATGCGAATAGGGGCAGTGCGATCTCTCTCTGGCCGCGACGGCAAGGCGCGCAAGCTCTGCTTTCGCCGACTCCGGGATCGCCTCCGGCGAGAGCCCTTTTGCGGCTTCGATCGTCGTTTTCATCAAAATCTCCTTTGATCCTGCTGCAAATGCAAAGAATCGTTTAAATTTCGGTCAGACTTTTCCCATAGATCCAGCAAAATCTCCGTATTTTTCCGGAGAAGTCTGCCGTCAGGATCACGCGGTCGTCCTCCCGTTTTGCCGAGACCGAACGAAGGGCGGGATCCAAAGTGAACGCCGTGACGTACAGCGGCGAGGAAGACGGCGACGGATCGTTCAGGCGGATGCGCATGGAAGGCTCCGCGATATCGTGATCGTACGAACGGCGGGAGGGGAGAAGCGACGGCGTACAGCCCGCAGGGTACAGGATACGCACCCCGGAGGACCGACTTTCCGCCGAAGTTTTGCCGAGGGTAAGATCGGTCAGGGGGGTGTGGAACCAGAGATCGACCGGTTCGCGGGCGGGATCTTTCACGTCGTCGATCAGGATCATACTTTCCCCGCCGAGCAGGAGGACAAGGCGGCGATGCTCCGCCGGAGCGTAATTTTCATGGCTGCCATCCCCCGCGAGGAAGTCCTCTCCCCGATAGGCGCCGGCGGTGCTTCCCGGCTTCTGCGGCGTGTACGTCCACTGCGCGATATAGTCGAACGGCTCTCTTTCGCCGAAGGTCAGGCAGCAGTGGTAGGTCGCCGATTTGAAGATCCGGCGCTCCGGGATCTCCGCATAGGTAAAATAGGAAGGATCGAGCAGGACTTCCCTGCCTTTGAGGATCAGTTCGACCGAGAGCGGATCGATATGCGAGTGGCCGTTGAAAACCGGAGTATGGCAGAGGAAGGAAAACCAGCTGTCGCCTTTTCCGAACCCGGTGCGGCCGTAGATCTGCCCGACCGAGGGAAAATGCACCAGAACGTTCCCCTCCGGGCGGCATTCTGCGAGGGCGCGCCGCAGGTCCTCCTCTGTGATCGGATCTTTCGCGGGATCCGGCGCGCGCAGCAGGCCGACCGCCGGAGCAAACGGCCCGAAGGATCCGCTCGCCGCAAAATAGCCGTAGGCGATCTCGCCGGAGAAGCGTTCGCATTTCGGGCTGTCCCCGATCGTGGAAATATCGCCGTCCGGACGGAGGATCATCGCGCTGTAAAGCAGGATCGCACCGAGCCGATCCCGGAAGGTCTCGGAAAGTTTCGCACCGGCGGCCTTTGCCGAACGGAGCGCGGCGAGCAGCATCGACGCGCAGAGATTATGATATCCGGGGCATCCTTCCAGCTGCGCACCGTCCTCCCCGAATTGACGGAGGATCGAAAGCTCCAGTCCGCTCACCGCACAGGCGCGCCAGGAATCGGCGACGTCGTATTCCGGAAAGAGCGAGACGGCCGAGAGAAGCCCGAGCATTTCATGCAGATAATGGTTGTGATTGCCGCGCGGCCAGAGGACCGGCGAGACGAGGGCGATCTGAAGGCAGTGTTCGTAGAGCGAACAGACGATGCGCTCGTGGATCTGCGCCGTCATCACCGGCGAGAGCAAAAGCTTTTCATAGAGCTTCTTCCAGGAGTCAAACATCCGCATGGAAACCTCAAGTTGGCGCCACGGCGTCAGCCTGCAGAACTCCTCTGTGCGGTAAGAGGGATCGTTCAGCGCGCGGTAGGGATCGGGTGGGGGACAGGTTTCGATGAAATTCAGCACGTCCGAGAACGCCTTTTCGGCGTAGGACTCCTCCCCGGTCAGCAGATAGGCGTCGGCAAGGTCGGCAAGCCAGCCCATCCGGGCGAGAACCCAGAGATATTCCTCGCTGTCGCCGCGGCATTCCTTCCAGGCGGGCGGCGTTCCGACGTCGAAGAGTTTTCCTCCCGTTCCGGGGAGAATGAAAAGATTCTTCATCGCCTCGTCCGCCCGGCGCAGGATCGGATCGCGGAAAGCGGCGTTATCCTTCTGCGCGCGGACGCGATTACAAAGCAGGGTGTATTCCTCTCTGTGATCTTCTCTCTTTTTTTCAAGATACTCCTGTGCGCTCATGGCGCGGTATTTTGCGGAAAGAATGTCCTTCAGTTCCATATTGCCCTCCAAAATGCAAATAATTGTTGTCTTTTTTGGGTAAAATCAGCCGAGCAGAAGTTCTTTCATGCTCACGCCGTTGTCCGGCATTTTTTTCGTTCCGAGCAGGTCGCAGACGGTCGCGCCGATGTCGGAAAAGCCGAGGCGCGTGCCGAGCAGGACGGGGCGGATCTTTCGCCCGACGCAGAGGAAGGGGATATACTCGCGCGTATGGTCGGTCGAATCGTCGCCGGGATCGCAGCCGTGGTCGGCGGTGATCATCAGGCAGTCGTCCTCGCCGAGTTTTGCGAGAAAGGACGGAAGCCAGCCGTCAAACTCGGTCAGCGCGTTCGCATAGCCGTCCACGTCCTGTCGGTGTCCGTACAGCATATCGAAATCGACGAGATTGATAAAACAGAGACCGTGAAAATCCCGGTCGCCGAGCGCGAGGCTCTGCGCCATGCCGTCGGTGTTGCCGTGGGTGGGGATATGATCGGTCACACCGCATCCGGCGAAAATATCCTTGATCTTGCCGACGGCGATCATATCGAGTCCCGAATCGGCGACGGCGTTCAGCATCGTATATCCCGGAGGGGTGAGCGAAAAATCGTGGCGGTTCGCCGTCCGGGTGAAATGGCCGGGCGTGCCGACAAAGGGGCGTGCGATCACGCGGCCGACCGCGTGCCGTCCGGTGAGCAGGGCGCGCGCCTTGCGGCAGATCTCATAGAGCTTTTCGGGCGGAACGAGATCCTCGTGCGCCGCGATCTGAAAGACCGAGTCGGCGGAGGTGTAGACGATAAGCTTGCCGGTGCGCAGATGCTCCTCGCCGTAGTCGCGGATGACGTCGGTGCCGGAATAGGGCTTGTTGCAGAGAACGCCGTAGCCGGTCGCCTCGGTGAACGCCGAGATGACCTCTTCGGGAAAGCCGTCCGGGTAGGTCGGCTGCGGCTCGGCGGAGATGATGCCGGAGATCTCCCAATGCCCGGCGGTGGTATCCTTGCCGCGGCTGATCTCCCGCAGGCGTCCGATCGCCGCTTTCGGGGGAATTTTTTCGAGATAGTCGATCCCATCCATATTGCCGATGCCGAGCGAGATCAGGTTGGGGATCGAAAATTTCGGCGAGCGGCTGATGCGCCGCAGGGTGTCCGCACCCACGTCGCCAAAATCGGCGGCGTCCGGCTCATAACCGACGCCGAGCGAATCGAGAACGATCAGAAATACTCTCTTCATAGTTACCTCATCCGGAAAAATATTTCCGGTAGATCGTGGATTTGTGTTTTTTCGGGGATCAGCCCATCCGTTTGGCGACGTTCAGGGCGATCTCCATCATCTCGGTGAAGGAGGTCTGCCGCTCGGAGGCCGGGAGAGATTCTCCGGTATAGATATGGTCGGAGACGGTGCAGATCGCGAGGGCGCGCTTGCCGGCTTTCGCCGCGTTCAGGTAGAGCGCCGCCGCCTCCATTTCGACGCCGAGGACGCCCATATCCCGCCATCCGTCGTTGAAGTGCGGATCGGCGTTGTAGAAAACGTCCGAGGAGAGGAGATTGCCGACGGCGTAGTGCGCGCCGATGCGCTCGGCCTCTTCGACCGCACAGCGCAGGAGGGTGTAATCGGCGATCGGGGCAAACTGCCCGCCGAGTCCGAACTGGTCGGCGTAGGAGGAGTTGGTGCAGGCGCCCATGCCGATGAGGACGTCGCGCAGGCGGACCTTCTCGGAAAGCCCTCCCGCCGAGCCGATGCGGATGATGTTCTCCACGCCGAAGAAGTGGTAGAGTTCATACGAATAGATGCCGATGGAGGGCATTCCCATGCCGCTCGCCATCACGGTGACCGGCGTTCCCTGGTAGGTCCCGGTGTAGCCCTGCACACCGCGGACGTTGTTGACGAGGCGGGCGTCGGTGAGAAAATTCTCCGCGACGAATTTCGAGCGGAGCGGATCGCCCGGCATCAGGACGGTTTTCCCGAAGTCCTCCGGGGACGCGTTGATATGGGGAGTGTAATGCGACGTATCTTTCATGGCTTACGCCTCGCTTTCTGCTTTCTTTGCGATCTTGACGATGCGGCTGGTGCCGAGGCGGTCGGCGCCGAGCGCGAGGAATTTTTCGGCGTCCTCAATCGAGGAGATGCCGCCCGCCGCTTTGATCTTCACGCCGCCGCCGATATGCTGCGCGAACAACTCGACGTCGTGAAAGGTCGCCCCGGCGGTCGAGAAGCCGGTGGAGGTCTTGATGTAATCGGCGCCGGAGGCGGTCACGATCCCGCACATCCGGATCTTTTCCTCGTCGGTGAGCAGGCAGGTCTCGATGATGACCTTCAGGATCTTCCCCTCGGTCGCGCGGCGGACGGCGCGGATCTCGTCGAGGACTTCCGCGTCCCGCCCGGCTTTCAGATAGCCGACGTTGATGACCATATCGATCTCGTCGGCGCCGCGGCGGACGGCGTCCTCCGCTTCAAAGACCTTGCTCTCTTTGGTGGAGTATCCGCTCGGAAAGCCGATGACGGTGCAGATTTTGAGTTTGCCCTTCACGTATTCTTTCGCCGCTTTCACGTAGCAGGCGGGGATGCACGCCGAGGCGGTCTCGTAGCGAATGCCGTCGTCGAGGACGGCGCGGATCTGCTCCCACGTCGCGTCCACGGCGAGAAGGGTGTGGTCGCAGTGATGAAGAATTTCGCGGATGTTCATATCTTTTTCCTCGTTTCTTTATTTTCTGATTTTGATCTGCTGCTGGCGCTCGTTCTCTTCCTGCTCGCGGATCTTGCGCTTCCAGCAGCGGTGGCACATGGCGAGATACCGGTCGTTTCCGCCGAGGACGACCTGCCGCCCCCCGGTCACGATCCTGCCGTCGTCGGTCAGGCGGGCGTTGACGATCGCTTTTTCGCCGCATTCGCAGACGGTCTTGATCTCGGAGATCGAGTCCGCCACGGCGAAGAGCCGCTCGCTTCCGGGGAAGAGATGCGTCAGAAAGTCGGTGCGCAGTCCGAAGCAGAGGATAGGCAGGTCGAAATCGTCCACGATCCTTCGCATATCGTCGATCTGCCGGGCGGTGAAGAACTGACACTCGTCGGCGATCACGACGTCCACGGGATCGGTCGCCTTATGCGAAAGGAAGGCTTCGTAGAGGTCTTCATCCTTTCCGATCACCCGGCAGACCGCCGAAAGCCCGATGCGCGAGCGGATGGTATCGGCGCCGTCCCGGGTGTCGATCGCCGGCTTGACGAGCCAGACCGCCATTCCGCGTTCCTCGTAATTGAATTTGGTGATCAGCGCCTGCGCGGTCTTGGACGAGCCCATCGCGCCGTATTTGAAATATAGTTTTGCCATACCGTCTCCGTTTTCCGGAGGGGCTTCGTTCTGCCCCGTCCGTGCGCGCACGTTTTCCCTTCTGCGCGCGTATTCCTTTATAGTATAACATATCCGAAAGAAAAAAGGAAGGGGGTACGCCGACATTTTTTCATAAATTTGCGCGGCAAAGAAGGCTTTCGCGCCGCCCGACGGAAAAATTTCAAAAAACTATGGAATTTTTCCGAAAAGTGTGATAGAATAGAAAAAGACTTCCCTCGGGGAGGCTCCCCCGCCGGAGAAAGCTTCCGGCGAAATCGGACGAAAGGAGAGCGCCATGATCGTCATCATCGCGGAAAAACCCAGCCTCGCGCGCAACATCATCGCCGGCATCGGCGAGCAGGCGAAAAAGGCGGACGGTTATTTTACCTGCGGCGGCTATTACGTCTCCTGGGCGTTCGGCCATCTCTTCTCGCTTGCCGACATCGAAGCCTACTCCGATTCTCCGAATCCCTCCGCGCGCTGGACGCTCGATAACCTTCCCTGCTTCCCGAAGAAATTCCGCTTCGAGCTGCGCACCGAGAAGGACAAGAACGGAAAAAAATACGTCGACGGCGGCGTGAAAAAGCAGTTCCGCATTCT
>CADBPA010000017.1 GCA_902796505.1 uncultured Ruminococcus sp. | reverse complement strand
CACCTGCCCGAACTACACCGTCGGATTCACCGATCTCGAAACCGGCGCGATCGACGCCCTCGTGATCGACAAAGGCGTCGCCGTCCGGCTCATCGAAGGGAAGAGCGGCTATACGATCCTCTCCGAAGCCGTCAACACCGAGCAGTACGCCGTCGGATTCCTCCTCGGCGAGGACGCCCTTGCCAAGACCTTCTCGGACGCCATCAAGGCGGTTGATAAAGAAACCGTCTTCGCGCTTGCCGACAAGTACGGAATCGAGCGCGGCGCGCTCCTTCTCTGGAAGTAAGCCGACCGGATGCGGCGCAGAAACTCCGTTTTCTCCCCTCGCCGTACCCGAGCGCGGCGCGCTCCTCCTTTGGAAGTGACCGCTGAGCGGAACGTCTCCTCTATCCTGTGGCCGTGCGCCGGGAAACCGGCGCGCGGCTCTGCGCGCGAATTACGTCTTTCGGAGTAAACTATGTCTGTTTTCAAAATGCTCGAACTGCTCGGCGAAGGCTGCCTCACCTCTCTTGCCATCTTCGCCCTGACGCTGATCTTTTCGCTTCCGCTGGGGCTTCTCATCTGCTTCGGGCGGATGGCGAAAAATAAGATCGTTTCGGCGATCTTCCGCGTCTATATCTCCATTATGCGCGGCACGCCGCTGATGCTGCAGCTTTTCGTCGTCTATTACGGACCGTACTATCTCTTCCGCATCCGCTTAAGCCGCCTCGGCGACCATTGGATGTTCCTTGCCGTGATCCTCGGCTTCGTGCTGAATTACGCCGCTTATTTCGCCGAGATCTACCGCACCGGCATCCTCTCGGTCCCGAAGGGGCAGTACGAAGCGGCGCAGGTGCTGGGAATGGGACGGCGGCAGTCCTTCTTTCTCGTCATTCTGCCGCAGGTGATGCGCACGGCGCTCCCCGCGCTCGGCAACGAGGTGATCACGCTGGTGAAGGATACCTCGCTCGCCTTTGCCATCGGGCAGGTGGAGATGTTCACGAAGGCGAAGCAGCTCGCCTCGTCCGAGGTCAGCCTCGTTCCGTACGCGCTGGCCGCGCTCATCTATTATATCTTCAATTTCGTGGTGGCGACCGCTCTCGAAAAGATCGAAAAGCGGCTCGGCCGCTCCGGGAAACGGTAAAGGAGGGAAAGTATGGCGATACTCGAAGTTTCGGGCGTCCGTAAGCGCTTCGGAGAGCGCGAGATCCTGCGCGGGATCGATCTTTCGGTGAACGAAGGCGAAGTCCTGACGCTGATCGGCTCGTCCGGCAGCGGAAAAACCACCCTTCTGCGATGCCTCAATTATCTCGAAACGCCGGACGAGGGGGTGGTCGTCCTCGACGGCGAGACCATTCTGGATACGAACGAGCGGAAGGTCTCCCCTGCGGTGCGCCGCGCGCGCCAGCTGAAATACGGACTCGTCTTTCAGTCCTTCCACCTCTTTCCGCAATATACCGTCCGCAAAAATCTGACGCTTGCCGCCGCCCTCGCCGCCAAAGAGGCCTGCCGCGCAAACCGGGAAAGCCGCGCCGCGTACAAAGAAAAACTTTCCGAGATCGACCGCCGCGCCGACGCGTGGCTTGCCCGCGTCGGATTGACCGAACAGGCACAGCTTTACCCCTCGGCGCTCTCCGGCGGCCAACAGCAGCGCGCCGCCATCGCCCGCGCCCTGATGCTCTCGCCGCGCATCCTCTGCTTTGACGAGCCGACCTCCGCGCTCGATCCCGAACTGACCGGCGAGGTCCTCCGCGTGATCAAATCGCTGCGCGAAGAGGGCAGAACGATGATCATCGTCACGCACGAAATGGCGTTCGCCCGCGCCGTCTCCGATCAGGTGATCTTTATGGCGGACGGCGTGATCGCCGAGTCCGGCAGCCCGGAGGAGATCTTCGGCAACCCCAAAAGCGAAAAACTCCGCGCCTTTCTTTCCGATAGCCAAAGCAATCAGACCGGCGATCGACCGCTCTCCGCTGCCGGTCGTTCCTGATCGGCGGCCGACCGCCGTTTGCCTTTCCACTCTTCCGCGGCGATAGCCGCTTCTCCTGCCGCCCCAGTTTTTCAAGGCGGCATTAAGGGAGTCCAGAGGGAACGGCTGGCGCAAGGGTACTTT
>CADBPA010000016.1 GCA_902796505.1 uncultured Ruminococcus sp. | reverse complement strand
GCGCATCTCGACGACGGCGAGAGCCGCATCCAGCTTTACGTCGCGCGGGACGATCTCGGCGACGAGGGCTACGCGGGATTCAAGAAATGGGACGTCGGCGACGTGATCGGCGTGGTCGGAAACCTCTTCCGCACGCGCACCGGCGAGGTCTCGGTCCACGTCACCGAGGCGACGTTGCTGGCGAAGTCTCTGCTTCCCCTGCCCGAAAAATTCCACGGCCTGACCAATCTTGAACAGCGTTATCGCCAAAGATACGTCGACCTGATCGTCAATCCCGAAGTCAAGGACACCTTCAAGAAGCGTTCGCAGATCCTGAAACTCATCCGCTCCTATCTCGACGACAAGGGATTTCTTGAGGTGGACACCCCGATCCTCGTTCCGCTGGAGATCGGCGCGTCGGCGCGGCCGTTCGTCACCCATCACAACACGCTCGATATGGATATGTATCTGCGTATCGAGACCGAGCTGTATCTCAAGCGCCTGATCGTCGGCGGAATGAACCGCGTATACGAGGTCGGGCGGATCTTCCGCAACGAGGGCATGGACCCGAAGCACAACCCCGAATTCACCTCGATCGAGCTGTATCAGGCGTACACCGATTTTCACGGCATGATGGACCTTGTGGAGGAGCTTTATAAAATGCTCGCCGAAAAGGTCTGCGGCAGCCGCGTCATCACCTACCAGGGCGTGGAGATCGACATGGGGCATTGGGAGCGGCTGACGATGGTCGAGGCCGTCAAAAAATATTCCGGCGCCGATTACAACGCCTGGGCGGACGACGCCGCGGCGCGCGAGGAAGCGAAGCGGCTGCACGTCGAAGTCCCGGCGGACGCCACGAAGGGCGCGGTCCTTGCCGAACTCTTTGACGCCTTTGTTGAGGACAAACTGATCCAGCCGACCTTCATTTACGAATACCCGGTCGAAAACTCGCCGCTCGCCAAGAGATGCCCGGATAACCCGGCGTTCACCGAGCGATTCGAGTATTTCATCAACTGCACCGAATACGGCAACGCCTTCTCCGAGCTGAACGATCCGATCGACCAGCGCGAGCGCTTCGAGCGGCAGGTGGCGAAGAAGCGCGCCGAAGAGCCGGGCTGCCGCGCCGAGGTGGATTACGATTACGTGACCGCGCTCGAATACGGGATGCCCCCGACAGGCGGCCTCGGCTTCGGCGTCGACCGTCTGGTGATGCTCCTGACCGACTCGGCGTCCATCCGCGACGTTCTGCTCTTCCCGACCATGAAGCCGGAAGGCGCGCAGAAGCCCGCCGAAAAGCCCGTCACCACACAGAAAGCCGCCGAGGAGCAACCGGAGGTCATCGACTTCTCGAAGGTCGTGATCGATCCGCTCTTTGCCGAGACGGTGGACTTCGAGACCTTCTCGAAGAGCGATTTCCGCGCCGTCAAGGTCAAGTCCTGCGAGGCGGTTCCGAAGTCCAAGAAGCTCCTGAAATTCACGCTGGACGACGGCACCGGCACCGACCGCACCATCCTCTCCGGCATTCACGCCTACTATGAGCCGGAAACGCTCGTCGGCAAGACGCTGCTTGCGATCGTCAATCTGCCGCCGCGCGCGATGATGGGGATCGAATCCTGCGGAATGCTTCTCTCCGCCGTTCACCACGAAGAGGGCGAGGAAAAGCTGCATCTGCTGACGCTCGATCCGCACATTCCGGCAGGCGCAAAGCTCTTCTGACGATCTTCCCTCCCGGTGCAAAAACCGGGAGATTTTTATTGAAATTCTTTGATATTGTAAATCATTCTTTGCATATTTCGATCGGTCAGATCCGATCGGACTCTTGGAAAAGGAAAAAAGAAGCGATGACAAAATTACAAAACAAGCAAAAAAACGATCCGCAGACGATCGCAAAACGGCGGGGCGCGTGCCTCTGCTTTGCCGCGGCAGGCGGCGTTCTTCTCCTCTTCTTTCTCGGCGAGATCCTCGCGGTGAACTTCGGGATCCTCAAAAGCTCCGCCGGGACGGGTGCCGCGGTGATCCTTTCGCTCTGCTCGGTGCTGATCCCGCTTTTATGGATCGGGATCAGCCTGCTTTTGACGAGGCGGTTTCAAAAGAAATTTGAGCATATCCGCGTCGCCGAGGTGATGCAGACCTACCTGCGCGAACGCGCGGCGGCGGACGTCGCGGCGGAAAGACTGCTCGTCAACCTGCGGCGCATCCGGATCATCACCGCTCTGCTCGGCGGTCTCTTTCTGCTTTTTGCCGCCGTCGGCGCCTTTCTTTACGGCGTTCTGACCGGCAACGGCGTGATCGGCACGGGCAATTTCTATCTGCTCTTTTTCTTCTGGAACGTCGCGCTGATCGGCGCCGCGCGCATCCGGCTTCCGCTTCCCTGCCCTCCGGCGGAGGCGGCGCAGGGGTTTCTCGAAGAGCAGGAGTTCCCGACGCTCTACTCCGTGGCGCGCCGTGCGGCGGACGCCGAAGGCTGCCGCAAAAAGATCCGTCTCCGCCTCTCGCTCGATTGCGGCGTCGCGATCGCGGAATACCCGGATACCGTCGATCTTGCGATCGGCGTCGGGATCGCCTCGATCCTTTCGGAAGAGGAGCTTTACGCGATCTTCCTGCACGAATTTGAACATCCGGCGCAGTCCAACGCCGAAAACCGGTTTTACGAATGGCTGACGGCCGGGCAGGTCGATCACGTCTTTTCCAAGATCTACTACGCCGCGTTCCGCTATCCGATCAGCCGCTATCTCTACCTCTACTCGCTCTACTCCTACGCCTCCTCGCTCGGGATCGAGGCGGCAGCCGACCGCGCCATGGTGAAAAACGGCGACAGGAAGGTCGCCGCTTCGGCGCTGCTGAAGGTTTATTTCGGCGGCCGCGCCGAATGGGAAGGCGGCGCTTTCGATTGGAAGCCGACCTTCGCGCCGGAAGAGATGCCCGACGATTTCGTGCATCAATACGTTGCGCGTTTCCGGGACGCCGTCGCGCGCCGCTCGGCGCTCTGGCTCTCGCAGATGCCGCGGGAGATCCTCTCGCATCAGGCGACGCATCCGACGATGAAGTCCCGCCTCGACGCCATCGGCGTGACCGAATATACGCTCCTCCCGGCAGACTCCTCGCCCGCATTTGAAGAAGAGCGCGAGAAGATGATCTGCCGCATGGAGACGGTGATGGCGGATCTCAACCGCGAAAGCTACGCGGAACAGAGAAAGGAAAAATATCTTCGCCCGATGGAGACGATCGAAGGCTTCCGGGCAGAAGGCGAACGGCTGACGGCGGAAGGGTACGGCGACGTTCTGGAAGCGCTCTTCGCGGTCGGCCGCGTGGAAGAGGCGCTCGCCCTTTGCGACCGTGCGATCGCCGAGCTGCCGGAGCAAGCCGCTCTGCAGGCGATGATGACCAAGGGCTGTATTCTTCTCTGCCGGACCGATCCCGAAGGCGTTCCGCTCGTGCGGCACGCCATGGAAAACAACACAAACTTCATCGACGACGGCATCGAGGCGCTCGGCAGGTATTTCTGCACCGTCGGCGACGAGGAGGGGCTCGCCGAATACCGCGCGTTCGCGGCGGAGCTCCGGCAAAAACAGATCGACGCCTACGGAGAGCTCGGCGTTCTGAAAAAAGGCGACCGCCTCACCGCCGAGGAAGAACTTCCGCAGGACGAGCGCGAAGCCAACCTCTCCGCCATCCTCGCGGCCGGCGGAGACCGGATCGGGCAGGTCTATCTTGTCCGCAAGGTCATCACCGAGGAGCTGTTCACCGACGCCTATATTCTCCGCGTCGGCGCGGACCGCAGGAGAAGAGGGAAGAGATCTTCCATAAGGTCTTCCGCCATCTCGACACGACAAGCGACCGGCAATACTCGCTGTTCGACTACGATCTCGTGAAGGGCGCGGGATTCGAGCAGATCCCCGGCGCGCTGATCTATGAGAAAAAGGAAAATACGGAAAACAAGTAAAACGGAAAGCCAAAAGCGAAAAGCGCCTCCTCGAAGGCGCTTTTTTTCCGTGCAAAACGAGGTGATTACGAAAAAAGTTAACATATGATGTTTTTTCGTAGCAGAACAGAGCGTTTGCGGACAAAAGCGGCGAAAAAAGGTTCAGAGGCAGACAAAAAAGGAGTAAAAAGCAGGAAATCCCTCTCCGGATATTTGCGTTTTTCTCTTGACTTTTCTGTTCGCGTATGATATAATGATTACGAAAAAAGATAAATTATTATGTTTTTTCGTAAAAAGGAGCGTTTTATGAAAACCATTCCGAGAGATCGTTATTTAAAGCAGCTGATAGACCGGAAAGAAAACGGACTTGTCAAAGTGATCACCGGCATTCGTCGCTGCGGAAAAAGTTATCTGCTTTTTCACATTTATCGGGATTATTTGCTGTCTTGCGGGGTGGGAGAAGATCATATCATTTCGCTTGCGCTGGATGAAGACCGGAACCGACAGTACCGGCAGCCGGACGCCCTGGCGAAATTTCTGAACGATTCGATCCGAAACGGGACGGAAACGTTTTATATTCTTTTGGATGAAGTTCAATTCGCGATCTCGCAAAAAGAACTCAAAAGCCGAGAGCCGATCCGCCTTTACGGAATTCTGAACGAGCTCCTTCACCGCGGAAACGTTGACGTTTACGTCACCGGCAGTAATTCCAAGTTTCTTTCTTCCGACGTTATGACGGAATTTCGCGGCAGAGGAGACGAGATCCGCGTATATCCCCTCTCCTTTGCGGAATTTATGTCCGCGTACAACGGAGATAAATACGACGGTTTTTACGAATACTCGACCTACGGCGGTCTCCCGATGATTCTGGATCGCAAAACAGAAGCGGACAAGATCAAATATCTTACGGATCTTTTAAGCGCCGTTTATATCAAAGATATTTCCGAAAGGCATCCCTTGAAAAATCCCATGCTGATGGAAAATCTTCTGAACGTTGTATCCTCATCCGTCGGATCGCTGACCAATCCGTTGAAACTTGCGAATGCCTTCTCGTCAAACGGCATGAAGATCAGTGAAAAAACGGTCTCGTCTTATCTCGATCATTTGATCGACGCCTTTATTCTGTCCAAAGCGGAGCGATATGACGTTAAGGGAAAACGCCACATCAATTCCCCCTATAAATATTATTTTACCGATATCGGACTCCGGAATGCGCGATTGCATTTTCGCCAGCAGGAACAACCGCATATTCTCGAAAATCTGATCTATAACGAGCTGATCGCGCGCGGCTACAGCGTTGACGTCGGCGTCGTTGAAAGATCCGCCCGCGCCGAGAACGGAAAGCAAAAAATCATTCCGTACGAGGTAGACTTTGTCTGCAATCTCGGGAGCAAGCGATATTATATACAGTCGGCTTTCTCGATTCCCGACGCGCAAAAGATGGAGCAGGAACGCAAGCCGCTTTTGGGGATCAACGACAGTTTCAAAAAATTCATCATCGTTCAGGACCACGTGAAAACCTGGCAGGACGAAAACGGCTTTATCATCATGAACGTTTTGGACTTTTTGCTGGATCCCGACAGTTTGTATTACAACTGAACGGGGACACGGTCAATTTCAAAATTTCTTCGCCGCGATCGAAAATTCCGCCTCTTCGGAGGCGTTTTGGGATACGGACGAATTCCGGAGTCTTGAACAGGAGATCCTTTGACCTGCTTGAGGAGGAGATCCTTTGACCTGAAAATATCTGAAATATTTGCCCCGAAAGGTTTGACAAAGCGAAAAGAATGTTGTATAATAAATAAAAACGTTTCTCTTTTCGCTTTGTACAAGCCGTTTTCTTTTTCCGAGTACGCCGATGGGGTACGCCGGAGGGACGCGCGTTCTGCCGGCGATCGGAATGAAGGAGGATAACCATGAACTTTTTTGAAGAGCTTTCCGGATTCGATCCGGTCGTCGGCGCGGCGTGCGAACGCGAGCTTTGCCGCCAGAGAGATCACATCGAGCTGATCGCCTCCGAAAACTACGTCTCCCGCGCGGTGCTGACGGCGGCAGGCGGTATTCTGACCAACAAATACGCCGAGGGCTATCCCGGACACCGCTACTACGGCGGCTGCCAATATGTGGACGAGGTGGAGGAGATCGCGCGTGAGCGCGCCAAGGCGCTCTTCGGAGCGGAACACGCCAACGTTCAGCCGCACTCCGGCGCGAGCGCGAATCTCGCCGTGTTCTTCGCCCTTCTGCAGCCGGGCGACACCGTTCTCGGTATGAATCTTTCGGAGGGCGGGCATCTCTCGCACGGCTCTCCGGTCAATATTTCCGGAAAATATTTTCACGTGGTCTCCTACGGCGTCGATCCCGAAACCGAGCGCATCGACTACGAAGAGGTCCGCCGGCTGGCGAAGGAACACCGCCCGAAGATGATCATCGCCGGGGCAAGCGCCTACTCGCGCGTGATCGATTTTCAAAAATTCCGCGAGATTGCCGACGAGGTCGGCGCCTACCTGATGGTGGATATGGCGCATATCGCCGGGCTGGTCGCCGCCGGGGAGCATCCCTCGCCGGTCCCGTTTGCCGACGTGGTGACCACCACGACGCATAAGACGCTGCGCGGACCGCGCGGCGGCATGATCCTCTGCCGGGAGCAGTACGCAAAGCAGATCGACAAGGCGATCTTCCCCGGCGTGCAGGGCGGTCCGCTGATGCACATCATCGCGGCGAAAGCCGTCTGCCTCGGCGAGGCGATGACCGAGGAGTTTCGCGCCTACCAAAAACAGATCCGCAAGAACGCGAAAGCCCTCGAAGAGTCGCTCCGCCGCCGGGGCATCCGGATGGTTTCGGGCGGTACCGACAACCACCTGATCCTGCTGAATCTGATCGGCACCGGAGTGACCGGACGGGAGCTGGAGGTGCGGCTCGACGCGGTGAATATCACGGCGAACAAAAATTCGGTCCCG
This sequence comes from uncultured Ruminococcus sp., assembly GCA_902796505.1. Taxonomy (GTDB): domain Bacteria; phylum Bacillota; class Clostridia; order Oscillospirales; family CAG-272; genus UBA1740. The sequence goes on along the minus strand of CADBPA010000016.1, from coordinate 1,020 downwards.
CGCGATCCCGAAAAGCCGACGGTCACCTCCGGGCTGCGCGTCGGCACGCCGGCGACCACGACGAGAGGCTTCCGTGAGGGCGAAATGGAGAAGATCGGCGGATGGATCGGCCGCGCGCTGACCGACTTCGAGCATGAAAAAGAGGCGATCGCCTCCGAGGTGGCGGAAACCTGCCGCGCCTTCCCGATCTATGAGTGAGCAAAACGAACGCGAGGAGCGCCGGGCGGACGAGAAGATCGAGCCTTCGGGCGAGCTGAAACTGCCCGAAAAAGAGGAGGGCGAAAAGTCCGCTCTGCGGCGCAAGGTCGAAAATTTCCTCTATTATTCTAAATGGCATCTGCTCGCGGGGATCTTCCTCGTCGTCGTCGGGGTCGTGCTGATTCTGCAGATGGCAAGGCGCCCGGAATATGACGCCTATCTGCTCTATGCGGGACCGCAAAATGTCCATAAAACTTCGCAAAACGGCGATTTTTCCCCCTATGAGACCTTCCTTTCCTCGGCGAAAAACTACGTCAGGGATTATTCGGGAGACGGCAAGATCGGGCTGAATTTCGAGACGCTCTACACCCTCTCCGCGGAAGAGCGGCAGAAGGCCGAGGAGAAGATCGCGACGCTGGACGGCTATTCGCTGAACGAGGGGCAGCTGATCGAAAACGACCGTACGCTTGCCGACGATATGATGATCGGGGACTACTACGTCTGCCTTCTCTCGGAAGCGAATTTCCGCAAATACGAGGATCGGCTCGCGCCGATCGCACCGTACACGAACGGCAGCGACGAGGATTACGCCTTCGCCTCCGACCGGGGGATCTACCTTTCCTCGACCGCCCTTGCCGGAAAGCCCGGCTTCGACACTCTCCCCGACGACACGGTGATCTGCCTGCGCGCGCTCGCCGAGTTTTCCGGGAAGATCTCGAAAAAAAGCCTCAAGGCCTATGAGAACGCCGAGGACTTTCTGCGTTCTCTGCTCGCCGCAGGCTGACGGCTTTCTCTGATACAAAACGGCTTCCGCGTGATCTT
>CADBPA010000015.1 GCA_902796505.1 uncultured Ruminococcus sp. | reverse complement strand
GGCGTCACGCACAACGCCCTGCCGACGCTCTTTATCGTCGGTATCATCTATTTCGTGCTGACCTTTGCCCTCTCCAAATTGCTCCGCATCGCCGAAAGGAGAATGAAGAAAAATGCCTGACGTAAAGAATTATAGTCAAAACGCGAGCGAAAACACCGGATCGGTGAAGCCGGAAGGCGAAGCCGCCCCGATGCTCCGCGTCAACAATATCTACAAAAACTTCGGCGACCTCAAGGTCTTGAAAGGCGTTTCCGCCGAGATCCGTCGTGGCGAGGTGGTCTCGATCATCGGCGCGTCCGGATCGGGAAAATCCACCCTGCTGCGCTGTATGAATCTGCTCGAGACGCCGACCTTCGGCGAGGTCTGGATGGAAGGGAAACTGCTGACGCCGGTCGATCCCTATCTGCATTTCGACGTCATCCGCGCCTCGGCGACCTACCGGGGGCTGATCGACGGAGGGATGAGCGACGAGGAGGCGATCGACGAGATCAAGTCCTGCGATCTGCTGAAAGAAAAGCACAGCGCGGAGGGAAAAGAATACCGCGCGCGGATGAAAGCGATCAAAAAGGAAAACGGCATCGACGTCAATCTCATGCGCCAGAAGATGGGGATGGTCTTTCAGTCCTTCAATCTTTTCGCCAATATGACGGTGCTGAAAAACATCATGTTCGCCCCGGTCACCATCCGGACGCGTCAGCTCCGCGCGGCGAAGCGCAAGAATGCGTGGATCTCCTTCTCGAACCTTTTCCGCAAGGAAAAGCGGGAGCTCATCCCGATCGGGACGACCAAAGAGCAGATCGTCGCCGAGGCGCGGGAGCAGGCGATGAATCTTCTTACCCGCATCGGGCTTGCCGAGAAGGCGGACGCCTATCCTTCCACGCTCTCCGGCGGTCAGAAACAGCGGATCGCCATCGTCCGCGCGCTCGCCATGAACCCCGACGTCATGCTCTTCGACGAGCCGACCTCCGCCCTCGATCCCGAAATGATCGGCGAGGTGCTGGATCTGATGAAAATGCTGGCGAAAACCGGAATGACGATGGTCGTCGTCACGCACGAGATGGGCTTTGCGCGCGAGGTGTCCGACCGCGTGCTCTTCGTGGACGAGGGCTATATCAAGGAAGAAGGCACCCCGGAGCAGATCTTCAAGAATCCGAAAGATCCGCGCCTGCAGGATTTCCTCTCGAAAGTTTTGTAAAACGTTCCGGCGCAGGCGCCGAAAGGAGAAATCATGACCGAATCGCAGAAGATCGCCCTCGGCGCGATCAAAGAGCAGGAAGAGACCTTCCTCCGGCTTTCGGACGAGATCTGGGAGCTTGCCGAGCTGTCGCTCGTCGAATTTGAGAGCGCGAAGCGCTATGAAACCCTGCTTCGGGAACTCGGCTTTTCGGTCGAGACCGGGATCGCCGGGATCGGGACCGCCTTTCTCGGCAGATACGGCGAGGGGCGGCCGGTGATCGGCATTCTCGCGGAGTTTGACGCGCTGTCCGGGCTTTCGCAAAAGCCGGGCGAGACCACACCCTCGCCGCTCGTCCCCGGCGGAAACGGACACGGCTGCGGCCACAATCTGCTCGGTGCGGGCGCGCTGGCGGCGGCGTACGGCGTCAAGGAATATCTGCGCCAAAGCGGAAAGCCCGGAACGGTCGTCCTCTACGGTACGCCGGGCGAGGAAGGCGGCGCGGCGAAGGCGTTCATGGCGCGGGAGGGGATCTGGTATTCGCTCGACGCGGCGCTCGCGTGGCATCCCTCGGACGTCAACGAGGTCGTCCCCGGCAGCTGCAATTCCTGCATTCAGGCGCTTTATAAATTCCACGGCGTCCCCGCGCACGCGGCGGGCGATCCCGAAGACGGCAGATCGGCGCTCGACGCGGTCGAGCTCATGAACGTCGGCGTGCAGTACCTGCGCGAACATATGAAACCCGACGCGCGCGTCCACTACGCGATGGTCAACGGCGGAGGACTCTCCCCGAACGTCGTGCAGGCGGAGGCGTCGGTCCTCTATATGATCCGCTCGGAATACGTAAGGGACGCCGTCGCCCTGACCGGGCGGGTAGACCGCATCGCCGAAGGCGCCGCCCTGATGACCGGGACGAGCTTTGAAAAGATCTTCATCGACGGCTGCTCGAACACGGTACAGAATAAACCCCTGATGCGCCTCGCCTACCGGAGCCTCTCGGAGATCGGCGCCGGGGAGTATACCGCCGCAGAATGGAAATTCGCCGAGGACCTGCAAAGGACCTACGGAACCCCCTCGGAGCTTCCGACCGCCGCCGCGCGCTATGATCGGGCGGCGAAAGCCGAGGTCGAACAAAAGACGGACGGCGGCCGCCGCGCGATCAACGATTTTCTTGCGCCCTATTACGACGGCGCCGCGTTTGAGCCGGGATCGACCGACGTCGGAGACGTCTCCTGGCAGACGCCGACCGTCCAGATCCACACCGTCTGTTTTCCGTCCGGCGCGCCGGGGCATTCCTGGCAGAACGTCTCCTGCGGAAAAACCTCGCTCGCCTACAAAGGCCTGCTCCGCGCCGCGAAAGCCCTCGCGCTCACGGCGGTGGAACTGTACGAATCTCCCGCGATCCTCGCCGAGGCGAAGGCGGAGTGGGAGCAGGCGGCGATGGGCGGATATTTCTGCCCGATCCCCGAAGGCGAGGAGCCGAAGGTTGTCTCCGCCGATCTTTGAAGAATTTTGCGCCGTTCACAAATTGTTTACAAATTTTTCATACTTTGTCTCTATCTTCCTTCCTTTTTTGTGGTATACTGGGATCAGACGGTATCCCATGCCGGAAAAAGGAAAGGAAGATTTTTTATGAAAAGAACGTTTGCTCTGATCGCGGCGGTGCTTCTGCTTGCGACGCTCGCCTCCTGCTCCATAAATCATAAAGGCGATGGCTTCTATGATGGCTTCTATTATGCAGGCGCCTCCGCCCCGATGGCGATGGACGAGGAGAATCTTTTGCTGAACGAATCCTACCAAAAACTCAGCGAAAATCCCTTCTTTGAGACCGAAAAAGTAAACAATAGTTATTTTTCTCTCGATTCCAACACGGCGGCGTATGCGAATCTGCGCCGGTATATCGAAAACAAACAGAGTCTGAACGGCAATATCATCAAGACCGACGAGCTGATCAATTACTTCTCCTATTCCTATCCGCAGCCGCAGGACGGCGAGGTCTTCCGCGCCACGGCGACGGGGGCGCCCGCCCCGTGGAACGATCGGAATCTCTTGCTCACCCTTGCGCTGACGACGAAGGAGGAAGATCCGCTCGGCAATCAGGGGCGCAATTTCGTCTTTCTCATCGACGTCTCCGGCTCGATGATGGGCGCCGGGCGGCTTCCGCTCGTCAAGACCGCGATGTGCCTTTTGACGGACGAGCTCGCTGACAGCGACGTGATCTCGATCGTCACCTACGCGTCGGGCGTCAGGACACTTGCGGATGGTCTGCGCGGCAATCAGAAGGAGAAGATCAAAAAAATCATCAACGGCCTTTCGGCAGGCGGCTCGACCTACGGATCGGGCGGCATCAACCAAGCCTACGCGCTCGCCGAAAAGCATTTTATTAAGGATGGAAACAACCGCGTCATCATCGCCACGGACGGCGACTTCAACGTCGGCACGACATCGCAGGGCGACCTGACCGAGCTGATCGCCGGAAAGCGCGAGAGCGGCGTCTACCTGACCTGCCTCGGCTTCGGGATGTATAACTACAAAGACGTCACGATGGAGACGCTGGCGAAGAACGGCAACGGCGGCTACGCCTATATCGACAGCGAGACCGAAGCGAAAAAGGTCCTCGTCGAGGACCTGAACAAAACGCTGACGGTCGTCAGCAAGGACGCGAAGGCGATGGTCTCCTTCGACCCGGCGGTCGTCGCCGCCTACCGGCTGATCGGCTACGAGAACAAACAGCTGACCGAAGAGGATTTCCATAATGAAGAAAAGGACGCCGGCGAGATCGGAAGCGGACACACCTCGGTCGTCTGCTACGAACTTTCCCTGCGCGAGGACGCGCCGCGCGACCTGACCGCGCTCACCCTGAAAATTCACGACAAAGATCCGAAAAAGGATACCGCGCGCGAGTACGAAGCCGCCTTTACGCTCGCCGATCTGCAGGATCACGCGCCGACCGCGGACGACCGCTTCGTCGCCGCTCTGGTGGAGTTTTCGCTGATCCTGCGCGATTCGGAATATCGCGGTCAGGCAAGCTACGGCGATCTGCTCTCCCGCCTCGGCCAGCTCGACCTCGCCGCGGATCCCTATAAGAGCGAGTTTTACGAGCTGGTGAAGCAGGCGAAAGCCGCAAACCTTCTCGCCGACGCGCGCTATGACGATCCGGTATCGGTCACGGTCGCCGCAGACGGCTTTTACGTCACCTTCCGCCACGCAAAGGGCGAAAAACTCACCCTCTCCGAGATCGTTACCGCCGTCGGCGCCGACCGGCAGACCGCCTCCTTCTGGTACGACGAAGCCTTCACCGAGGCATATTCCGAGACTTCCGTCTCCGCAGACCTCACGCTTTATCTGAAGACCGAGCCGACGCCTGCCGATTGAGCGGCATCCGCAAGCCTCACGCATGATCCCGAAACCGCAAAGACCGCCGGCAGATCCGCCTGAGGATCCGCCTGCAGCCTCGCGCGGCGTCACGCCGCATGAAAAAGAAAAAGCCGCCCCGCCGGGCGGCTTTTTGCGCGAAAAAGAAGATGCGCTTGTATTCTGTGCAAGAGCGTTTCCCCCGGTCGGGGGCGTCCCGCAATGGGGATCGATCCCGGTCAGAGCCGCCCTGCGCGGAGGATAGCGAGCAGCTTCTCGAAATTTTCGGGCAGGGGAGACTCGAAACGCATCGGCTCGCCGGTGCGCGGATGGGTGAAGGCGAGGGCTTTCGCGTGCAGC
>CADBPA010000014.1 GCA_902796505.1 uncultured Ruminococcus sp. | reverse complement strand
GCGGAGCAATTTGGAGAGGGCAAAGGTCAGCACGAAATAGATGATACCGACGATAAAGAGCGTCGGCAGGGCGTTGTGCGTGACGCCGACGATGTCCTTATAGACGGTCATCAGCTCGCCGACGAAGAAGGTCGAGGCGAGCGAGGTCTCCTTGATGATGGTGATGAACTCGTTGCCGAGGGCGGGGAGGATGTTCTTGACCGCCTGAGGGAGGACGATGCGCGTCATGGTGACGGTGCCGGAGAGTCCGAGCGAGCGCGACGCCTCGGTCTGCCCTTTATCGACCGACTCGATGCCCGAACGGATGATCTCCGAGACGTAGGCGCCGCTGTTGATGATGAGCGCGACGGCGACGCAGGTGAACGCCATCGACTGTGCGTCGGCATTTTTCAGACTCGTGATGATCATCGGAACGATGAAATAGCCGACGTAAAGCTGCAGCAGCGCCGGCGTTCCGCGCACGACCTCGACGATCGCCGTGATGATCCCGCGCAGGACCTTGAAGCGCGACATTTTCATCAGCGCAAAAAGCGATCCCAGCACCGCGCCGCCCGCCACCGCGATCAGCGAAAGCAGGAGCGTATAGCCGATGCCGCGACCCAAAAAGATGTACCAGTATTTTGAGAATACCTTCGCCATATCGGCGAGAATATCAAAAAAACTCATAAACGATTTTTCCCTTCAAAGGCAATTTGAGGGGCTGCCGCCCGGCGAGAGCGGCAGTCCCATTCTGTTTTCGGTCTCCCCGGCGTCCATAAGGATCGGAAGACTCTTTCGGTTTTTTATTCGGTGATCTTCTTGCCGTCGTCGTCGTATCCGAGTTCGTCGATCGTCTTGATCTCGGAATAGATCTGGCAGGCTTCGTACCAACCGGTGTAGTAATCGGCGGCGAAGGCTTTCGCAAGCGCGGCGTTGACCTCGACCAGCAGATCGGTGGAATTCTTGTTCAAAAGGATGACGTTGTTCTTATACTTTTCATCATTGATCTCAAATTTGTAACCGGCGAAGTCCAGTTTCCCGGCGTTGGCGGCGATGAACGCGTCTCCGCTTCCCTTGGCGACGGCAAGTGCGTCGATCTGACCGTTGTTCAGCGCGGTGACGAGGTCGTTGAGGTAATCCATCTTGACCATCTCCGCGCCGGCGGGAACGAGCTGCTCGGTGACCAGAAACTGCTGAAGCGATCCGCCCTGTGCGCCGACCTTCAGTCCGGCGTAATCGGAGACGGTCTTGAGCGTTCCGGCTTTCGCCTTGGTGGTGATCAGGACCTGCTCGGTCTCGTTTTCTCCGGCGACGTAGTAGTCGGAGATCAGGAAGTTCTCGGCACGCTCGGCGGTCCAGGAGAAACCGGAGATGGCGAGATCGACGTTGCCCGACTGAACGGCCGCCATGCAGGCGTCAAAGCTCATCGGCTTGATGACGAGTTTCTTGTTCATCTCTTTGGCAAGGTAGTTGGCGAGGAGGATGTCGAAGCCAACGTACTGCGCGTCGCCCTTCTTGGCGAGGTCCACAAACTCCATCGGAGCGAAGTCCGGCGAGGTGGCGACCGTCAGGGTGGCGAGGGAGGAATCGGTCGGCGCTTTGACCTCTTCGAGGTATTTGTTGTATGCCTTATCGAGCGCGTCGTCCTTTTGCGTGCAGGAGGCCATGGCGAATACGGCGCCGCACAGAAGCACGGCGGCAAGCAGAAGCGATACGAACTTTTTCATGTTTTTTCCCTTTCTTGGTCTCGGGGTGTTCCCCGTTTTTTGTTCGGATGCACCCATTATAGCGCATTTTATGCAGAAAGTCAAGCATTTTTTGAAAGAAAATTCATTTTTATCGAATTTTTATGCAAATGCACCGATTTGCCCTTCTTTTTTGTGCAGTTTGCACAGCGATCCGGGAAAAGCAGGAAACGCGCGCGTCGTTTTCTTTCTTTTGCGCGCGCCAAAATCTCTTATTTCAGGGAAAAGCACGGTGGCCGCCGCGCGCCGGAGAGGGGCGTTTTTCGTCTTACCGAGCGAAAGCGGCGGAATTTATGCGGAATATTATGCATAAACATTCTTTTGGTGCGGCGGACGGTCCGGAAGAAAAAAGCGGTTGATTTTTCGCGCGGGATATGGTAGAATAGAAAAAACGAACAATCGACCGGGGCGGCGCAGGCCCTCCGGCAAGACGGAGCCATGGTATGATCGCAATTTCAGCGTCGGATCTTTCGCTCTCCTTCGGGGCGGATACGATCTTACAGAATATATCCTTCGCCGTAGGCGACGGCGAGCGCGTCGGGGTGATCGGGGTGAACGGCGCGGGCAAGACCTCGCTTTTCCGCATTCTCACCGGGATCTACGAGCCGGACACCGGCAGCGTTTTTCTGCAGAAGGGGCACACGATCGGGATGCTCGAACAGAATCCCGACCTCTCGGCGCTCCCCGGCGAGACGACCTGCTTCGATTATATGACCTCCGCCTTCCCCGCCCTGCTCGCGCTCGAGGAGGAGATCGCAAAAGAGGAGGAGGCGATCGCCGCCCTTGCCCGCAGCGGCGACCATGCCGGGGCGGTGCGGCGCACCGAGGCGTTATCCGAGAAAAACCGGCGGTTTGCCGACGGAGGCGGTCTGGAATTCCGCTCGCGCTGTCGGGGGATGCTGCTGCGGCTGGGCTTTACCGAGGAGCAGATCGGGCGGAAGATCAAGACGCTTTCGGGCGGACAGTATACGCGGCTTGCCCTCGCGCGGCTGCTTGCGACCGAGCCGGACGTCCTTCTGCTTGACGAGCCGACCAACCATCTCGACATCGACGCTTTGACCTGGCTCGAATCCTTCCTGCAAGGCTATAAAAAGACGGTCCTCGTCATCTCGCACGACCGCTGGTTTCTCGACCGCACGACGACGAAAACGCTTCATATCCAATACACCCGCGCACGCCTCTATCCCGGAAACTACTCGGCGTGCAAGGAGCAGAGAGAGGCGGAGGCGGCGTCGCTTGAGCGGCGGTACAAGGAGCAGCAGAAGGAGATCGCAAGGATCCGCGCGAACATCGAATTTCAGCGCAGATGCGGTCAGGAGCATAATTTCGTCACCATCCGGGCGAAGGAAAAACAGCTTGCGCGCATGGAGATCGTCGAGCGCGCGCCGAAGGACGAAAAGAACATCCGTATGCGGTTTTCGGCTCTGGAAGAGAGCGCGGGGGACGTGCTGGAGGTCAAGGATCTCTCCTTCTCCTACACCGACGCGCCGCTGATCACCGGGCTTTCCTTCCTTGTACAGAAGGGCGAACGGGTGCTGTTCCTCGGTCGGAACGGCTGCGGCAAATCGACGCTGATGAAGCTGATCAACGGAAAACTCACGCCGAAGTCCGGCAGGATCACCCTCGGCTACAACGTCGAGATCGGCTATTACGATCAGGAAAACCGCAATCTCACCGAGACCAAGACGGTTTTTGAGGAGATGCACGACGAATATCCGACGAAAACGAACGGCGAACTTCGCTCCACCCTCGCCCTCTTCCTCTTCGGCGCGGAGGATATCGACAAGAAGGTCTCCACCCTTTCGGGCGGCGAGCGCGCGCGGCTGACGCTGGCGAAACTGATGCTCAAAAAGGTCAATCTTCTGGTGATGGACGAGCCGACCAACCATCTCGACATCGGCTCGGCGGAGGCGCTGGAGACCGCGCTTCTGGCGTTTGACGGCACGATCGTCGCCGTTTCGCACGACCGGTATTTCATCGACCGCGTCGCCACGCGCATCATCGAGCTGGATCGGGCGGCAGAGGGCGGCAAGAAGGATTTCCGGCTCGAAGAATACGACAGCGCCTATTCGGAATATCTGCGCCTGCGCGAGGCGGCGAAGGTCTCCCTGCAGGAGAAGAAACCGACCGCCCCGACCGACGGAAAAGCCGATTACGAACGCAAGAAACGCGAAGCGTCCGAGCGCAGATCGGCGGAGCGGAAGATCGAACAGGCGAAGGCGAAGATCGCCGAGCTGGAAGCCGAAGCCGACCGTCTGGAAGCCGAGCTTTACGGAGACGCCGCGACCGACTATGTCCGCGCCGCCGAGATCGACCGGCGCAAGGGCGAGATCGAGGAAGAACTGCTCGCCCTCTATGAGATCGTGATGTAACGCGGCGGAGAATCGGATCTTTCTTCCGACCGAAAAACGAGTCATCCGGAAAAGAGAGAAAAGAAATCATAGCAACGCATATATAGAGAGAAAAGAAATCATAGTAACGCATATATGTTATCAAAACGGAAAAGCAGAGTATCTTCTGCCTATCCGGAGAGAGCGGGCTTCCCCGCTCTTTTTCTTTTGCCCGAAAACGCCCTCCGCGCAAAGCAAAAGCGCGAAGCAGAAAGCGCGAAGCAGAAAGCGCAAAGCAAAAGCGCGAAGCAGAAAGCGCGAAGCAGAAAGCGCGAAGCAAAAAGTGCGAAGCAGAAAGCGCGAAGCAAAAGCGCGAAGCAAAAAGCGCAAAGCAAAAAGCGCAAAGCAAAAAGCGCAAAGCGAGAAGCGAAAAGCACAAAGCGAGAAGCGAAAAGCACAAATCGCAAGAAAAACGAAAAACTTCCGCGCTTCACTCGTCATCCAAAAAAAAAGAAAAATGAAAAAACTTTCGCGCTCCTCACGCCGTCAGGCGGAAATCCGCGCCGCAAGCGGATAGCGAACGTAGTGAGCGTTGGTATTGTTTTGCCTTTGTTTTTGTCCTTGTTTTTGTCTTTACTTTTACTTTCTTCTTTTCTGACTTTTTCTTTTGCTACTTTTCTTTTTCACTCTTTTCTCTTTCGGGGCGTATGGTTTGACCAAAAGCCGGAGTATCACTTTGCTTTGTCTTTTTGCGAAAGCCATCCCCGATCTGTAGGGGCGCACCATACAACGGCTCCCTCTGGGAGAGGACTTGGCGTCGTGCGCTTCAAAGTATAATGCTGAACTTTGAAAAAAGTATGATTCGCATTTCGGTCGTATAGAGTTATCGGAGGCATAATTCAGCATGCCTTCCCCGCTTGGG
>CADBPA010000013.1 GCA_902796505.1 uncultured Ruminococcus sp. | reverse complement strand
GTGCCGGAGACAGAGGAAGAGCTGTCCGGCGTTTTCGTCTCTTGCTTTCCGCTCTCCGCCGTTTCGGTTTGACTCTGCCCATCCTCCGGCAGACCGAGGACTTCCTCCACCGCCCCGCAGGAGCAGAGGAGCAGAAGAACGGCGAGCAGGAGCGAAAGCGCGCGGGTGATCTTTTTCATTTGCGGTAGACCTCCTTGGTGATCTTTTCATGCGAACTGCCGGGAAAATCGGTTTTCCCGGTCTTTTTCATCCCGTCGAGCAGGCTTTCGTCAAACCACAGATCGGCAGGGTAGGCGCGGTTCCAGTGATAGAGGATCACCCCTTCGAGCTTTTCTTTCGGCGGGCAGGGAAAATCGCCTTCGTAAAAGCAGAGCTCGCCCACCCCGGCGTCCTCCGCGCCGTCCTTTGCGACCCCCTCCGGGAAGAGCGGCGCCGAATAGGGGGAGGTGCGGATGATCCTGCCGTCCGCCTCGCGGATCAGGTCTTCGATCAGCAGGCTGTCGCGGCTCTGGCGGCGGTGATTGAACTGCAGGCCGCCCTTTTTATCGATACAGACAACGAGGATCATAAAGCCTCCTTATCGGTCGAGCCGGTCGAGGTCGAGCGTCGTCTCTTTTCCGGCGAAGCGGATCGTCACTTTTCCACCCTCGCCGCGCAGAATTTCCGGCAGCGGATCCGAGCGCTTCATCGGGAAGAAGAGGGTGGTGAAGGTATGGTCGTTTGCCGGCAGGGAGGCGCGGCAGAGGGTGGTCGCGATATGCTGATCGCGCTCGTTGCGCCCGATGTACCAGCCGAGATAGTCGGGATCGGTCCTGCCGCTGACGGTATAGGGCGCGTCCTCTCCCGCGGTATCCAGCGGAACGACCAGAATATCGTAGGTGCGCCCGATGTCCGAAAGGTAGGCGCCGGGGATCTGCGGGACGGGATCGACCTTCGCGGTGTCGAGATGGAAGAGCAGCTCATAGCGGTGCGCCTCGCCGTCGGCAGAGGTCAGCCGATCGCGCACGCAGAAGAAATCGGGTTTGCAGAAACGCACCTCGCGCAGCTGATCCGCCGTGCGCTTTCCGCCGAACGGATCGTTGTAACTGCCGCGGGCGTAATCGAAGCGGTCGTTTGTGATCCAGCCGGCGTCGATCGGCTCGGTGACGGCCTTCGGCTCCTCGCGCGTCTGCCCCAGCCCGTCCACCGTCACGGTGTTGTGATCCTTCGCCGAGAGGGCGTATTTTCTCGCCTCGGAGATCTCGTACTGTCCGCCGCCGTCGTCGAAGATCAGCTCGTTCGAGCCTTTATAAATATTGATATTCAGTTTGTCCTGATGGATGTGCGCCATGCCGAGCGGCCCGACGTCGAAGCAGAGATAGGCGGCGTCGGCGTCCCAGCCCGAACGCATCGCGCAGAATCCGGCGTAGGGAAGAAAGCGCGAAGCCGTCTCGCCTGCCGGGGGCGCGCCCTCGGCTCTTCCGCTCGTCACGTAGCGGAATGCGGGAATTTCGGGGAACATCTTTTCGGCAAACCGCGCGAGATGTGCCGTGCGCATCGTGTGGCAGTCGTTGGTCAGCGGCTGGATCATCCCCGGCGTCATCATCTGCACGCCGGCGAGCGCCATCCGTTTCATATAATCGAGATAGTCGCCCGGAAGATTGCCGACGCGCCCGGTCGCCTCCGCGATCTTGTAAAGACCTGCGGCGCAGTTGTAGGTGACGAGATGATAGTCGGGCGAAAGCTCATACTGGAAGCCGTCGGGCAGGATCTGGACGGCGAGCTCGCGCGTCAGCCGCCCCTCCGCCTCGTCGCGGATCGCGGAGGCGTCCCTGAATTCGGGATAGAGCGAGCCGAAGGCGTAGGCGCCGTTCGATTCCATCATCAGCCAGTTGCCCTTCGTCGGATGGGCGATCAGGTGAACGGCCTGGCGGTGCATCGAGCCGAGCATCAGGAGCATTCCCTCGTCCGAAAAGCGCGGGGAATGGCGGAAAAGGTTGAACGCCGTCTGCCAGGATCCCATCAGCCGGATGCCGCACTCGATCGTCCGCCATGCGCTCCACGGGCCGTTCCAGCCCTCGTGCAGATCGGTCTCGGCGATCCAGGTGCGCAGCTGATATTCGAAGGCTTCGGTGAAACGCTCCTCGCCGGTCGCCGCATAGGCGCGCGCCATCGGCACCCAATAGGAATGGCGGCTGAACTGCCAGAGCCATTCGTGGTTGAGCGGAGGACGGTCGGCGGTCGGGTTGTAGAGGAAGTCGATCTTCCCGTCCGGGAAGGTATAGTCCACGTTGATCTCGCGCATCACGCCGCGCGAGGCGTTTTCGGCGATCCTTTCGTTGTATCCGCCCGCCATGAAGTCGGGATCTCCCCAATCGGGCTTTTCGCGGTAATAGGCCGCAAGCGCATGGACAGCGCCTGCCCGGTCGCCCCGTTCCATCGCCCCGGCAAATTCTCTGCCGATCGCCTCCGGGCGAACGCCTCCGAGGACTTCTTCGATATGCGCGGCGAATTTTTCGGCGATCGCCGGCGTCATTTCCACAGTGTTCATTTTCGTTTCCTTTCGGTTTTTATTCGTTGTTCAGAAGCAGCGCCCGCAGTCCGGCAACGCTGTCGGCGATCGCGCAGAATCCCGACGCCTCCAGCTCCTCGCGCGATCCGAGACCGTAGGAGACGCCGATCGCGTCCACACCGATCTGCCGCGCGCCCTCCGCGTCGAATTTTCTGTCCCCGACGAGGACGACGCCGCGAAGCGCTTCCTCCCCTCTGACGCCGAGCTCTTCCAGCGCGTCGAGGAGGACTTCGCTCTTTTTGTCGTGCGTCTTATCGCTCACCGCCGCGCCGATCGCGTCGAAATACCCCCGGATGCCGAACAGATCCAGCACCTTCCGGGTAAAGACGGCGGGCTTCGAGGTCGCAAGGCAGACGCGCTTGCCCGCCCGGTGAAGATCGGCGAGCAGTTCGGGAATGCCGGGGTAGACCTTGTTGTCCCACCAGCCGTAGACCTGATAGTATTCGGTGAAGCGCGCGAGCGCCCGGTCGGCTTCTTCCTCGGTCAGCCGGAAATCGGTCTTCCACGCGTCGTAGAGCGGCGGTCCGATATAGCGGCGCAGCTCCTCCTTGCTCCCGAAGCCGATCCCGGATTTCGAGAGGCCGTAGGCAAAGCTTTCGATCAGTCCTCCCGACGGATCCGAGAGCGTGCCGTCGAGATCGAAGGCGACGGTGTGGTACTCTTTCAGCATGGTTTTGCGATCATTCCTTTGCAGTATACTCTGTAACTCTGTCGCGTAGGATAACGCTACAATGGTATTGTAGCAGATTTTCGGTCGCTTGTCAAGACGAAAGACAAAAGAGAAGGTTTTTTCGCTTGACAATTCTGCCGGGATGTGCTACAATGATTCCGGAATGAAAAACAGGAGGATCGCCATGCTCACCGATATTGAAATCGCCGCCGGCGTCACGCCGCGCCCCATCGCCGAAGTCGCGAAGGAGGCAGGCGTCGCAGAGCGCTATCTCGAACCCTACGGAAAAACGAAAGCCAAGATCGACCTCTCGCTCCTCGCGGATCTCTCCGACCGCCCGGACGGCAGGCTCATCCTTGTCACCGCGATCAGCCCCACCCCCGCCGGGGAAGGGAAGACCACCACGACCATCGGACTTGCCGACGGCCTGCGCCGCATCGGGAAAAAGACGGTCGTCGCCCTGCGCGAGCCGTCGCTCGGCCCGGTGTTCGGTCTGAAAGGCGGCGCGACCGGGGGCGGCTACGCCCAGGTCATCCCGATGGAGGAGATCAACCTGCATTTCACCGGCGATCTGCACGCCATCGGCGCGGCGAACAACCTGCTTGCCGCCATGCTCGATAACCATATCTATCAGGGCAACGCGCTTGGGATCGATCCGCGCCGGATCACCTGGCGCCGCTGTCTCGATATCAACGACCGCCAGCTCCGCTTCCTCACCGACGGCCTCGGCGGAAGAGTCAACGGCGTGCCGCGCGAGGACGGCTTCGACATCACCGTCGCCTCGGAGATCATGGCGGTCTTCTGCCTTGCGCGCTCGCTCGAGGACCTGAAGGCGCGCCTTGCGCGCATCGTCGTCGGCTATACCTACGACGAGAGGCCGGTCACCGCCGGGGACCTGCACGCCGAAGGCGCGATGGCGGCTCTGCTCAAAGACGCCCTGAAGCCGAATCTCGTCCAGACGCTCGAAGGAACGCCCGCCCTCATCCACGGCGGCCCCTTCGCCAATATCGCCCACGGCTGCAACAGCATTCTCGCAACGCGCATGGCGCTGAAACTCGGAGATTACTCCGAGACCGAAGCCGGCTTCGGCGCAGACCTCGGCGCGGAGAAATTCCTCGATATCAAATGCCGCGAGGCGGGGCTGCGGCCTTCCGCCGTCGTTCTGGTGGCGACCGTCCGCGCGCTGAAAATGCACGGCGGTCTGCCGAAATCCGCGCTCGGAGAAGAGAATACCGAGGCGCTGGTCGCCGGTCTGCCGAATCTTCTGCGCCATCTACGGAATATCAAGGAAGTTTATCATCTGCCCGCCGTCGTCGCCGTCAACCGCTTCGCCTCGGATACCGACCGCGAGATCGCCCTGCTCGAAGCCGAATGCAGAAAGCTCGGCGCGCGCGTCGTCCTCTCGGAGGTACACGCCAAGGGAGGCGAAGGAGGGATCGCCCTCGCAAAAGAGGTCGTGCGGCTCTGCGAGGAAGAAAGCAACGAAAATTTTGCCTTCTCCTATCCGCTCGATCTGCCGATCGCGGAGAAGATCCGCGCGGTCGTGCGCCGTATCTACGGAGGAGACGATATCTCGATCCTGCCCTCCGCGCAAAAGGAGATCGCGCGCCTGGAAGAACTCGGCTGCGCCGGGCTCCCGGTCTGCATCGCCAAGACCCAGTACAGCTTCTCGGACGATCCGCAAAAGCTCGGCGCGCCCGAGCACTTCACCGTGACGGTCAAGAAGGTAAAACTCTCCGCCGGCGCGGGCTTCCTCGTCGTGCTGACCGGGGATATCATGACGATGCCCGGACTGCCGCGTATCCCTGCCGCCGAGGGCATTGACGTGACCGCAGACGGAAAGATCACCGGTCTGTTCTGATCTCACCGCTGCCGGATAAAAACCGCCGGTCTGCTCCGAAAAAACAGAAAAAGGAAAGAAAAGTTTACAAATGAAGCTTCTGATCGCCTCCAACAACCGCCATAAGATCCGCGAGATCCGTCAGATCCTCGGCGAAAGATTTGAAGAAATTCTCTCGCTTTCCGACGCCGGGATCGACCACGAAACGGTCGAGGACGGCAAAACGTTTTACGAAAACGCAAGGAAAAAAGCCGCCGAGATCGCGGCGATCTCCGGACTGCCGACGCTTGCCGACGATTCCGGGCTTTGCGTGGACGCGCTGGGCGGCGCGCCGGGCGTCTATTCCGCGCGCTTTGCCGGAGAACACGGCGATACCGAAGCGAACAACGCCCTTCTCCTCGAAAAACTCCGGGACGTGAGCGACCGCCGCGCCCACTTCCTCTGCACGACCGTCCTGATCTTTCCGGACGGGCGCGAGATCTCTGCCGAAGGCCGTATCGACGGCGTGATCCTCGGAGAGCACCGCGGGCAGGGCGGCTTCGGATACGATCCGCTCTTTCTGCCGGAGGGCGGCTGTCAAACGCTTGCCGAGCTTTCCGAAGAGGAGAAGAACGCGATCAGCCACCGCCGCCGCGCGCTGGAAGCCCTTCTCGCAAAGCTCTGATCCGCCGGGCTTTATCGTCAAACCGATCC
>CADBPA010000012.1 GCA_902796505.1 uncultured Ruminococcus sp. | reverse complement strand
TGAGATTGTGCTTTCCCATCGTGGACTCCACGAGATCGTAGAGCATCGAGACGAGTTTTTCGGTGACCACCTGCGCGCGCCCCGGCCGCTTTTCGATCTTCCGCGTCAGGATCTTCGCCAGAACGAGAAGCAGGACCGTGACGACGATGAGCGAGATCGTCGTCTGCGTGATATTGATCACGACGGGGCCGAGCGTGATCCGGAAATAGATCTTCGCGCCGTGCCCGATATCCAGATTATCCATATTTTATCTTCTTTCGTTGGTTTCGTTGTTCTTTGCGGCGTTTCGGTCGTCCCGTTTTTTGCGGATCAGCGATCCGAGCGTCAGAAGCAGGCGCCAGGGAAGCATGGTGACGAGCGCCGCCACCGGGTCAAACCAGCCGGAAAAGAATCCGATCAGGAGCGCCGCGATCATGATCGCCATCCGGACGAAAAAGGACAGCCGGATCACGGCGGCGAGCTTGTTCTGATGCTCGGCGGCAAACGCCGCGCTTTCCTCCTCGGTCATCTCGCCGTCTCCGCGCTCTGCCATCACCTTGGCGGACGCACGGTCCACCGCGAGGCAGAGAAGAATAAAATTCGCCGTGGAAACGACCGCGCCGAGCAGCGCGCCGAGAGGGACCCGAAAGGAAAATTGATCAAAAAGCAGAAAGATCAGGCAGACGATCGCCGCCGAGAGAAGTTCGCCGACCGCGATCACGACCACCTCAAGAGCCGGAACGGCAGGCGTTTTTTGTTCAGCGCTCACGGGAGTCTCCTTTCGTTTCTTCTTTTTGCCCGGTCTCCTTCTCTGCGTTCTGCTTTTCCAGCCGTTCGAGCGCGCTCATGGATCGGAGAATGAATTTGCACATGGAAAAGAAGCCGATCAGAACGCCGAGCGTTGCGAGAAGCGCGTAGATCCAACCGCCGACGCCGGCTTTTTCCGAAAGCAGCCATGCTCCGAGAAGCCCCAGCGCGATCGGCGTGCAGAAATCGAAGATCGCCTGAACGACGATATTCAGCACGTAGAGCGGAGAGATCCAACCCTTCTTCATGCGAGATCCTTTCCGGGAGAGGGCAGACGCCTTCGGTATCCCGAAAAAAGCCCAATCTACCCCATTTTCTCTAATGATACCATATCGCCGAAAAAAAAGCAAGTCCTTTTTCAAATTTTACCGAGTTTTGGAATATAAATATAAATTATACAAGCAAATAACGGAAATCTGCGCCCACTTTCCCCGCCGCACGACGCCGAGTCGCACAAAAAAGTTTGTGCAAACCGCCGAAAAAAAGCGTTTTTCGCTATATAAATAATAGGATGAAAAAATTACTATTGCTTTTTTGCTCGGAATGTGCTATAATAGAACGGAATATGCGGATACAGTCGCCGGCGCCGGCCGGTTTCCGGCTGATCGGGGCGCGAAAAAGACGCTGTATCGAAAAAACAACAACGATCCGGAGAATAGAATATGAAAACTTTTGAAATGGACGGTCGGATGTTTTCCAAGATGATATCCGGCGGCGCCGAAAATCTGGAGGCGCACCGCGAAGTCGTCAACGATCTGAACGTCTTTCCGATCCCCGACGGAGATACCGGGGATAATATGTATATGACCATCCGCGCGGGATCGACCGCTGCGGAGGACGAACCCTCTCTGGCCACCGCCTCGGCGAAGATCGCCCGCGGGATGCTCCTCGGAGCGAGAGGCAATTCCGGCGTCATCCTGTCGAGAATTTTCGCCGGGATCGCAAAAGGTCTCGAAGGCGTCGAGGTCGCGGACGTCCGCGCGCTCGCCAAGGCGATGCAGTGCGGCGTGGAAGAGGCGTATCAGGCGGTCGCCGTTCCGGTAGAAGGAACGATCCTGACCGTTTTTCGGGACGCGGTGAACTACGCGGCGTCCAATATCCGAAAAAACACCTCGATGGAGCGCTTTTTCGATAATTTCAGCTCCGAGCTCGGCCGTTCGCTGGAACGCACCCCGGAGCTTCTTGACGTGCTGAAAGAAGCCGGCGTGGTAGACAGCGGCGGAGCCGGATTCGTCTATATCGCCGAGGGAATGCAGAAGGCGATGCAGGGCGAGGTCATCGCCAAAGGCGAGAGCGCTTCTTCCGCCTCCGCGCCCCAGGCGGTCGATACCTCCACGTTCACCGAGAATACCGAGCTGCAGTTCGGATACTGCACCGAATTTCTCCTCCGCCTGCAGAACAGCAAGGTCGGCGACGCCGAGCATTTCGACGTCGAGCCGCTGATCGCGCATATCAAATCGGTCGGCGATTCGGTCGTCGCGTTCAAGGACGGAACGATCTTCAAGGTTCACGTCCACACGATGCACCCCGGCGAGATCCTCAACTACGCGCAGCAGTACGGAGAATTTCTGACGCTGAAGATCGAAAATATGATGCTCCAGCACCACGAAGCCACGATCGAAAACCGCTTCGTCATGCCGAAAAAACATAAAAAATACGGAACGCTGGTCGTCTGTGCCGGCGCAGGTCTGAAAGAGACCTTCCTTTCGCTCGGCGCCGACGCCGTGGTGGACGGCGGGCAGAGCATGAATCCTCCGGTCGAGGAATTTCTGCGCGCCTTCGACGAGATCGGAGCCGATCATATCTTCGTTTTCCCGAACAACGGCAACGTCGTTCTGACGGCGAAGCAGGCGGCGGAACTGTACGAAAAATCCGAGGTCTACGTCATCCCGACCAAGACGGTCGGCGAGGGCTATTCGGCGATCAGTATGCTCGATACCTCCTCCGGCGATCCGGAAGCGATCGTGAAAGAGCTGACCGAAGTGGCGGCGGGCGTCGTCACCGGGATCGTCTCCCGCGCCAGCCGCGACGCCGAGCGCACCGGCGTCACCGTTCATAACGGCGACTACATCGGATTCGTTCACGACGATATTCTGGTGGACGATCCGGATAAACTCTCGGCGGCGATCACGCTTGCCGAAAAGCTCGACGCCGCCTCGCGTGACGTTCTGCTGATCCTTTGCGGCGAGAGCGCGACCGAGGAGGAATCTCAGTCGCTTGCGAATACGCTGCAGGAAAAATACAAGCGCACCGAAGTCATTGCGATCAACGGGGGGCAGCCGGTTTACGACTTCATCCTCGTGCTCGAATAAATCATTCTGAAATACAAGAAAGGGAACCGCTCATGTTGATCCTTTTTACCGACACCGATTGCGACGCTACTCCCCAAAATATCAAGGAATTCGGTTACCACCTCATCAGTATGCCCTATTCTCCGGACGGCAAAACGCTCGTCCGCCCCTATGAAGACTACGAAACGCTCGATTTCCGGGCGTATTACGATCAGCTTCGCGCAGGGCAGATCCCGTCCACCAGCGCGCTGAACAAGGACACCTACATCAATTATTTTGAAGAATACTACAAGAACGGCGACGATATTCTCTACGTGCATTTCTCCGCCGCGATGTCGGCAAGCTTCGGCGCAATGGCGCAGGCGGTCGAGGAACTTCACGCAAAATATCCCAAGACGAAATTTTATCAGATCGACACCAAAGGCATCACCACCATCAGCTACGCCATCGTCGTCAAGGTCGGCGAAATGATCCGCGACGGAAAGACGGCGGAGGAGGTCGTCGAGTGGGCGAAGACCGAGGTCGATCACTACGCGATGTACTTCTTCGCGGACGATCTGAAATTTTTCCGCCGCAGCGGCCGCGTCAGCGGTCTTGCCGCCTTCATGGGCGGTATCGTCGGCATCCGTCCGATCATCACGATGAACGCCGAGGGCAAGATGGTCAGCGTCGGAAAAGAGCGCGGAAGGATCCGTGCGATGGAACACCTGCTCGGAATGCTCGACGAGATCGGAGATCATCCCGAAGATCACCGCATCTGGATCGGCCATACCGACGCGCCGGAGATCGCCGAGCAGTTGATCGAAATGCTCCGCGCGAAATATCCCGATAAACAGCTGCGCATCGAATCGGTTTACGCCAATCCCACCTCCGGCGCGCACGCCGGCCCCGACGGCGTCGCCATCTGCTTCCATGCGCATCACCGTTGAAAGGAAATCCCGTTATGCTTGAAATTCTGGAAGCAAAGACCAAAAAGCAACAAAAAGAGTTTCTCGATTTTCCCCTGAAACTGTATCGCGATAATCCCTGCTTCGTTCCGCCGCTCTACGGCGACGAAAAGAAGATCTTCTCGAAAGATTACGTCTATTACGACACCTCCGAGGCGGTTTATTTCAACGCCTACCGCGACGGAAAGATGGTCGGCCGCATCTCCGGCATCCTCCAGCGCACCTCCAACGAAAAGTGGGGGCAGAAGCGCGTCCGCTTCACGCGATTCGATTCGGTCAACGACGTCGAGGTCGCCAAAGCCCTCTTCGGCGCGGTGGAATCCTGGGCGCTCGCCCGCGGGATGGACAGCGTCTGCGGTCCTCTCGGATTTTCCGACCTCGAGAGGGAAGGACTTCTGATCGACGGTTTCGATCAGCTCTCCACCTTCGAGGAGCAGTACAACGCCGATTATTATCCCGCCCTGATCGAAGCCTGCGGCTATGCCAAGGAAGTGGACTGGTTTGAAAGCAAGATCTACTATCCCGGCAAAGAGCAGGAGGAAAAACTCGACCGGATGGCGGATTTCATCCTGAAGCGCTACCACCTTCATCTCGGAGAAGCCAAGAACATCGGCGATTTCCTCAACCGCTACGCCGACCAGATCTTCGACCTGCTGGACGTCGCCTACGATAAACTCTACGGCACCGTTCCGCTGACCGACGGTATGAAGAAGATGCTTCTCGACAACTTCAAACTCATCATCAAACTTAAATACGTCGCCGTCGTGCTGGACGAGCAGGACAAGGTCGTCTGCCTCGGCGTCTGCTTCCCGTCGCTCGCAAAGGCCTTGGTCGGCACCGGAGGGCATCTCACGCCGTGGACGCTCGTGCGGCTTCTGCACGCGATCAATCACCCGAAGATCCTCGATCTCGCGCTGGTCGGCGTCGAGCCGGAATACGCCAACCGCGGCATCGCCACCGTTCTGTTCGCCGGCTTCACCCATATGCTGCGCGAGGACGGCATCGAATACGCCGAGACCAACCTCAATCTCGAGGACAACTATAACATCCGCAACAGCTGGAAGCAGTTCAAATCGGTCGAGCATAAGCGCCGCCGCTCCTACCTGAAAGTCATCGCACCGAAGGAGGAGACGGTATGATCCGCTTGATCGTCGATTGTTTCGGAGGCGATCACAGCCCCGCCGCCAACGTGGAGGGCGCCGTTCTCGCCCTGAACGATAAAAAGACCTTTCCCGATCTCTCCCTGATCCTGACCGGAGACGAGGCGCAGATCCGCGCCGAGCTGGACCGGCTCGGCTGCAAGGACGACCGCATCGAGATCGTTCACGCCCCCGAAGTCGTGGACTGCAACGAAAAGCCGACCGACGCGATCCGCCTCAAGCGCGAAAGCTCGATGATGAAGGCGATCTCGATGCTCCGCACCGACGATTCGGTCGCCGGAATGGTCTCCACCGGGTCGACCGGCGCGCTCGTCGCCGCCGCAACGCTCCGGGTAGGCCGCCTGCGCGGCGTGATCCGTCCGGCGTTCTGCCCGATCCTTCCGTCGATGAAGGGCGGCGTCGTCGGGATCTCGGACAGCGGAGCCAACGTCGAATGCACCCCCGCGCATCTGCAGCAGTTCGCCGTGATGTCGAGCCTTTATCTGCAGAGCGTATACGGCGTGAAGTCTCCGCGCGTCGGGCTTCTGAACGTCGGCGTGGAGGAAGAGAAGGGAGACGACCTGCGCAAGGAGTCCTACGCGCTGCTGAAGGACACCCCCTCGGTGAATTTCTGCGGCAATATGGAAGCGCGCGACCTGCTGGGAGGCGATTTTGACCTTGTGGTCTGCGACGTCTTCTGCGGCAACGTTCTCATCAAATCCACCGAAGGCGCCTGCCTCGAAATGCTGAAAATGATCAAGCGCGATATCTCGTCGAGCCTCCTCAGCAAGATCGGCGCGCTCTTTCTGTACAAGATGTTCATGAAGGAAAAGAACTTCATGAATTATCAGAATTACGGCGGAAGCGTTCTGCTCGGAACGAAAAAGGTCATCGTCAAAGGACACGGTTCGAGCAAAGCGACCGCGGTCAAAAAGTGCATCGAGCAAGCGTATCGGATGGAACTCGGCAACCTGAATCGATCCATTGAGGAAGAACTCTGCAAGCTTCCTTCGGCAAAACTTTGAATCAAAAAAACAAGGAGATGTAAACAAATGTTTGAAAAAATCAAGAAGATCCTTGCAAAACAGCTGAACGTTGAGGAATCCGGCATCACCGAATCCTCCAAGATCAAAGAGGATCTCGGCGCGGATTCGCTCGATATTCTCGAACTTTTGATGACGCTGGAGGAAGAAGAGGGGCTCACCATTCCCGACGAAAAACTTGCCACCTTCGTCACCGTCGGCGACATCGTCGAATATCTGAACGCCCATCTGTGATCCTTTTTCAAAGCCGGGTTTCCCCCGGCTTTTGTTCTTTTTATGCAAACGTTCACAATTTCGGTAGAATTTGTTTAAAGTTTATTCACATTTTTTCTATTGACTTTATCAAACGGTTGTGATATAATGGGAATACCAAATTAAGAAAGAAAGGTACATAGCAATGAAAAAGAACACTTTGCGCATTTTTGCCCTGATCCTTCTTCTTTCCTTTGCGGTAGCGATGCTGGCCTCCTGCTCGCTCTTCACGCAGAAAAAAGATGAAGACGGTGACGGAAAACAGGATCAGACCGGTGAACAGACGAACACCGAAACGAAAGATCCCGATCCCGTTGAGCCGAACGAGCCGCACAACGTCGCGGTCGTATTCGACTACGCCGACGGCAAGACCGAGGATCAGAGCGTTCTCGTCCGTATCGACAACGTGAACGGCAAGAAGCTCGAAGCGCCCGCGACTCCCGAAAGAGAAGGCTTTACGTTCCTCGGCTGGTATGCCGACGGCGCCGATGAGCCCTTCGATTTCAACACGCTCCTGACGTCTTCGACCGAGGACTTCACCCTGACGGCAAAATGGGGCTACATCTACATCTCGTTTGACGAGCTTCTTCCGAAGAACGTCAGCCTGATGCTCTCGCTGCGTAACCTCTCGGTGAACGCCACGAGCACCTCGACCTTCCGGGAGTATCCGGACAGCTACTTCGACGAGGAGAACGATGAGTGGGTCAACCCGGATCCTATTGACGTGGAAGTCACCACCACCATGGCGGTTTCCTCCGAGGATGGCGGCGTCCTCCTTCTCGGTATCGATGAGAACGGCAAGGTCTACGGCGTCCTGGAAGCGGACGCTCAGGTCAAAGAGACCACCTCGCGCCTCGACGAGGTCAAGACGAAGGACTACGCTCCTTCGCTCCGCGCGTTCATCGAGAACAACGTTCTTTACGTCTACGTCGCCTACGGTGATACTCTGTATGCGACGAGCCTGAACGTCGACACGATCCTTGCTCAGGCGTTCCAGTCGGTCCTTCCGATGCTCTCCATGCTTCCGATCGACGTCAGCGGCGCGATCGAAGACGCAGAGCAGCTCCCCGGTATCCCCGCGATCTTTGTTCCCGACACCTCGAAAGTTACCCTTGCGACCTTCGCAAAGGTCCTCGACCTCTTCTTCACCACCGAAGAGACCGAGAACGGCGCTGTGAACTACAAGCTCGACTATGCAAAACTTGAGGCGTTCAACGAAGATTTCGACAAGCTCACCGTTGCGGCTCTGCTTGACAAATACTTCGGCGAATACAGCTACGACACCGTGAAGCTCGCCATCAACAAGGCGACCGTCCTGAAGGTTTCGGATATTCTGAATCTCCTTGAGACGCTCGGCGTCACCAAGGATCAGATCCTCTCCGCCGCAGGCGAAAATCTCCCGATCGATCTCGAAGCCCTGCTTTCGGATCCCGAATTCCTGGATAAGACGGTCATCTCTCTCGTAGCCGAAGG
>CADBPA010000011.1 GCA_902796505.1 uncultured Ruminococcus sp. | reverse complement strand
GCAGCCGACGTCGCTGCCGTCATACCAGGTCAGCCCGGAAATTTCGGCTCCCTCGGCAAAGAGATCCTTCGCCGAGATCGATTTTCCGGCTTCGATACTGTCGTTTCCGTCCGCCTCATAGATCGCGATCAGCTTGTGATCGCCCGATCCGTTGTTGTAGACGGTGATGTCGATCACGCTGACGCCTTCGGAATTCGCCTCGGCTTTCACCACTTCCGCGGTCTTGAGCGTCGAATCCACGTGATAGATCACGATTCCCGCGACCGACACCATGCCGTCGGCGTCCTTTGCCATCTCGTTCACTCCGGTCGGGGTGTAGTAGGAGATGACGTAATATTCGCCGAAATAGCTTCCGTTGTCGTTCTTGACGAGGAAGATCGAGTCGCCCGATTGCTCGAAGGAGCGAAGGGCGGTTTCGTAATCGTGATAGAAGACCACCGTCGGGTTCGTCCAGCCGAGGATCGCTTTCGAGTAGGGATCGTGGTCGCCCTGGTTATAGTCCATCATGGCGAATCCGCCGAGGCCGCCGGCAGGCCCGTCGTTCTCCTTGCCGTAATCGTAGTAGTCGTCAAGGCCGAGCGCGTGTCCGGTCTCGTGGATGATCGTCTCGCAGTTGACGGCGATCTTCTCGCCGCTTGCCGGAGTCTCGTCGAAGAATTCGTAGCTTACCCACAGGTACCAGTCGAGCGCGAGGCCGTCGAAGGTCTCCGCCTCGTCCTCTTCGTAATACTCCCAGCAGTATGCCCACCAGAGGGTATCTTCGTCGTCGTAATTGACCGGAGCGAGATAGACGAGATACACGCAGTCGATGCAGCCGTCGCCGTTCTGGTCATACTTCGTGTAGTCGATCGCGGCGTCGTAGTGGGCGACCGCGTCGCGCAGGTACTTGTAATCGTCCACGCCGGAGGTGCCCCCATTCGTGTTGTAGGCGACGCCGGTGTCGTAGGGATCGAGAATATTCGCGTGCAGATTCAGCGCGCCGTAGGAGGCCGTTTTGTAGTAGCCGGAGAGCGAATACCATCCGGTCTGCTCGCTCGTGCCGTTGAAGGCGGTCTCGATGCGCGAGAGATCATAGTCTTTCGAGTTGGTGAAACGGATCGGGATGACGAGGACTTCCACGTCTCCGGTCGAGGGAAGACCGGGCTTCAGACCGCCGGGGATCTCTTCCACGTCGGTCGCTCTGCTCGCCTCCTTTTCGAGGATATCGTAGGAAACGTTTTCGTGAACGGCGGCTTCCAGCACGCGGACGGTCAGGCTCGCCGTGCTGTCGAGATAGGAGACGGTGACGGTGTATTCGCCCGCCGTCTGCAGATCGAGTCCGGTCGTGTTCAGCGTGTAATCGTTCGCCGTCAGCAGATGCGCCCCGTCCTCGCCGTAGTAGGTCACGGTAACGCCCGACAGGATCTCGCCCTCGTCGGCGCCCGTCATCAGCGTGACCGCGCTCTTCGAGAGGATCACGCCGGAGAGATTTTCGACTTTCGTCTGCTCGGTCAGGACGATCTGAATCTGCGTTTTGTAGATCGCGACCGCGGCGTTTTTCAGCGTGAAGATATCGTTTTCGCCGAGATCGGCAAAAATTTTTGCAAACAGATCGGCCTGCGCCTTCTTGATATAGAAGACGATCTCATGACCTTCCTTGTCGGTCAGCGTCAGCGACGTGTCCTTGCCGGAGACGAGCGAGAGCGAGCTTACGCGCACGCCGTCAAGATCGATCACCGCGCTGGCGAGAGCCTCGCCGATCTGCGAGAGGTCGGAGTAAACCGGATTCTGCACCGTCTCCCGGTTGCCGTAAATATAGCTGGATTCGGCGTCCGCGACCTTGACCTCGTAGAGACCGTTGTAAATATCGAGCGTTCCCTGAAAGACGATCTTGTCGCCGACCGCGAGTCCTTCGGGGAGATAAGAGGCGTTCCCGAAATAGACGAGGATCGTTCCGGTCTCGTCCGCAACGTAGACGTTCCGGTCAAGAAATCCGGTCACCACGCCGGAGGAGAGGATCTGCGCGCCCTTTTCGGCGTTGTAAATATCGCCGATGCGCGTCCACGTCTGGGCTTCCTCCGCGTCGGGCAGCTCAAGCTTCTGCTCGCCCCATCCGGAGAAGGTCAGCGTATAAGTATAAGGATAATTTTCGCTGTCCGCGGTGAAGAGCGAGGTCGCCGTCACCTCGGTGATCTTTCCGTTTTCCACCTTGACGGTGAACGAGTCGAATACTTCCTTCTGGACGTATCCGTCCTCTTCGGCATCCCAGTCTACGAGGAAGGCCTTCGCCGCGTCGTTGACCTTGTCGGCTTTCGCCGCAAAAACGCCGTCCGAAAGCTTCACGAAGTCCTCGGCGTTCAGTGCAAACGCATAGTAATCGAAGTAGAAGTACCCCTGACCGAGCAGATCGCCGATCGTCTCGGCGTCGCTTGTCTTGTAGAAGGTCTCGTCGTCGTTGTCGTAATAATAAAGCGTCTCGTTGCCGTCCGCGTCTATGACGTCGTAGAGAATCATAACGTCGGGCGTTCCGTCCTCAAGATAGGAGAGAGACTGCTCGTAGAGGATCTCGCCGTCGAGGCAGTAGACGCTGTTGTATTCGACCTCGCCGTCCACTTTTCCGACCTCGCTTAGCGATAAGTTGCCGTCTTCAAACGCTTGATTCAGCGCTTCGATCGCGGCTTTCAGCCCGGCAAGCTCGTCGTCCGGATCGTCGATGATGACCGGGGGATTTTCTCCGCCCTCGCCGGTCTGATAGACGACCTCGATGCCGGTGACGAACACCTTGCCCTTCGCGCCGGACGTACTGCCGACGGTGAAGGAGATCTCACTTCCGGAGGCGGCGATCACCTCGCCCGACGCATAGGTCGTGCCGCCGTTTGCCGACGTCAGAACGCCGTTGTCCTTGACCACGTAGTCGATTTTGACCCAGACGAGCCGCACGCCGTCCGCCACCGAGACCGTCAGAACGGTCGATTCGGTCGCGTACATCCGCCAGGTGTCCGGCCAGCCGTTGTAACTGTTGGCGGCGTAGTACTTGCCGCTGTTGTTGCCGGCGCTCATCGTGACCGTCGCCGTACCGTTCAGCGCGGCTTCGGTGTAATTCTGCTGTTCGGTCCAGCCGTTCGTCCGGGCGAGATCGGCGACCGTCGCCGAAACCGTGACCTGCTCGACCGGGCTGACCGGCTCTTCTTTCGCAAACATCACGCGGATCGTCATATCCGCGCTTGCCGTGACGGTGAAACTGCCGCCCGTCAGCGCGTATTCGTTTTTGCCGTCGGTCGCCTCGCCGAAGGCGTATCCCTTCGCCGGGGTGACGGTGAAGACGACCGAAGTCCCCTTCGGCAGAGCGCCGAGATCGAGGTCTGCCGGCGCGTAGGAAATACTGCCGAGCGCCTCGTCATAATCGAGGGTAATGCGGACGGTGTCGGTCGGAACGTCCGGCTTGTCGGTTCCGAGAACCGTCAGCGTGACCGTCCCGGTGAACTTTTCGCCGCCGTAGCTCAGCGTGACGCGGAGATCGACCGTCTTGTCGTCCGCCGCGCGATGCACGACGCCGTCGTCCGATACCACGGCGGGATCCGCCGAGCGGTAGGTGATCTGAACACCGTCTACCTCCTGTTTGAAATCCAGGTCTTCGGTCACGGCGTCAAGCCTGACGTCGGCGAACAACCCGTCGTAAATGGCTTCGAGGTCTCGCTCTTCCGTCCCGGCAAAGTCAAAAAGCGCGGAGCAGGAGACCAGCGCGAGGGAGAGGCAGAGAAGAAGCGCAAGGGAGAGAATCTTCTTCATGGGATGTATCCTTTCTTTTTTTTGATCCATGTTATGTACCCGTTCGACCGGGCGCGTAAAGTCCATTATAACATAAGAAAAAGCGTCTGTCAAGGGGAAAAAAGGGGAAAAAAGAGAAAAATAGGAATTTTTTGTAAATCCGAAGCAAAAAAACTGCCGGCAGGGTAAAAGGAGAAAATACATTTTTTTCTCCCGAAGGGTTGACTTTGCCCGAAAAATGTGCTACAATGCAGATAAGAAATCAAAACGAGAGGGCAACGCCATGAAAAAACTCACTCCTGAACAGAAAAAGAAGATCGCCGCCGTGTGGGATAAGGTCACCACGGGGCTTTTGATCCTGCTGATGGCTGCCCCCGTCCTCATTCTGGCGTATATCTTTATCTGGTTTTTGTCCAAATAATTCTGTTTTTGCCGCCCCGGGGCTTTGCGCTTGCGGGGCTTTTTCTTTCCATTCGAGGTGCCATTTATGATTTTCCGCAAAGCCGAACGCATTTTCGCAGGTCCCTCCGATCCCGCGAATCTATACGTCCGATTCACCCAAGCCTTCCGGCTGGCAAAACTTCCCGAGCGCCCGGTGCTCCTCATCCGCGCGGACAACCGCTATTCCGCGTCGCTCGGCGGAAGGTGGATCCCGGCGCAGCAGTATTCCGATCATCCGCGCCGCCCGGTCTACGACGAGATCGCGCTCGACCGATCGTATTTTTCGCTCGGCGAAAACTGCTTTTCGGTCCTCGCGTACTGTCAGAACGAGGAGGGAAGTTTCATTTATACCAAGGGCGAGCCGTCCCTGATCTACGAGATCCGCGACGGGGAGCAGATCCTGCTGGCCTCCGGCGAGCAGACCGAAGCCGACCTTGCGACCGGATTCACCGTCGGCGCGGTCGAGAAGATCTCTCCCCAGCTTTCCTACTCCTTCCGCTATTCCGCCGCGGCGGCAAAGGCGTCCGAGCCGGCACCCGTGCGCATTCTTCCGCCGCTCTCGGTCGAGTATTCTCCCCGTCCGATCCCGCAGCTTACCGTCGGTGAGCCGATGCCGGTGAAGGTCGTCGAGGCCGGCTCCTTCCTCTCGTCCGGCGACGAAAGCCCGGCGCTGCGCGCGCAGAACGCGCGCCTTCTGCCCGATCCCGCGCCGGTCTCGCTTCCGCATGTCTTCACCGCCGCCGAGGGCAGCGACGGGGTGTATCTTCTGGTCGATCTCGGCCGCGAGACCGTCGGCTATCTCTCGCTCGAGCTGCGCACGCCCGGCGCCGCCGTCGTGGACGTCGCTTTCGGAGAACATCTTGCCGACGGCCGTATCCGCTCCTATATCGACGGCAGAAATTTCGCCTGCACCCTACGCACCGACGGCGAGCCGCTCTCCTTCTTCTGGCCGATCAAACGCTTCGGATGCCGCTATCTTGCGGCGTTCATCCACGCGAGATCCGCCGAGGTCAGGCGCCTTTCGCTCCGCGAGGTGAGCTATCCCGTCGATCTTCTGCCGCCCCCTGCCGGACTTTCCGATCTGCAAAAGCGGATCTACGACACCGCCGTTCATACGCTGCGCTGCTGTATGCACGAGCATTACGAAGACTGCCCCTGGCGCGAGCAGGCTCTTTACGCGATGGATTCGCGCAATCAGATGCTCTTCGGTTATCTCGCCTTCGGCGAAGTCCGCCAGCCGCGCGCCTCGCTGCGGCTTCTCGCGCAGTCGGTGAGAGAGGACGGACTCTTGGAGATCTGTTCTCCGGCGAAATCGAAAACGAATATCCCCTCGTTCAGCCTGATCTTCATCACCGCGCTTTCCGAGTATTTCGATATGACCGGAGATCGGGAAACTCTCGCGGAAATCTTTCCGCAGGTCGTCTCGATCCTCTCCTTCTTCCGCGCGAAAAAAGACGGCGGACTTGTGCGCAACCCCGAGGGATACTGGAATTTTTACGAATGGGCGCCGGGGCTTGACGGATGCGAAGCAAGCAAGCGTGAAGGCGAATTCGATTCTCCCCTGAACGCCTTCTACGCCCTCGCCGAAAGAGCGGCGGAAAAACTCTCCCTCGCGCTCGGAGACTCGGAGCAGGCCGCCCTTTGCCGCGCGGCGTATCAGGGCGTAAAGGAAGCCTTTGCTCCCGCCTTTTACGACAGCGGCCGCCGCGCCTTCCGCCTCTCGCTTGCCGAAGGAGCGAAAGACGCCTATCCCGCCCTCGCGCAGATCCTCGCGCTTTCCGCCGGGCTTTGCGACGACCGGGAGGCGAGGCGCCTTCTTTCGGATCTCGCCGCGGAAAAATTCTCCCCGGACGTCACCCTTTCGCATCGTATCTACCTTTATGAACTTCTGATCCGGGACGGCGGCTATCGCGCATGGCTTCTCTCGGACGTCGAGCGGCGCTTTGCCCCGATGCTGGAAGCCGGTGCGACGACCTTCTGGGAGACCGAGGCGGGCGAGCGCGATTTTCACTTTGCCGGAAGCCTCTGCCACGGCTGGTCGGCGGCGCCGGTATACGTTTACCGAAAACTCTTCGATTGAACGATTTCTTAAAAAAAGCCTTCGGATCCTTCCGAGGGCTTTTTCCTTTGAAAACGCAACTGCCGAAATCCTCTTTACCGTGATGGTAAAATCTTTGTTTTTTCCCTTTTCCGGGCATTTTCCGCGCGGGATCGTCCGCAGCTTCGTTCCTGTCGCGCATTTCTCCCGCCGCGCATACCATGATAGGGAGGGGAAGGATCCGCCCCTCGTCCGAACGTTCAAAAACAAGGAGAAAACAAATGGCAACTTTTCAGAATCAGGCGACCATCACCTACGGCGGTGTAACGCTCGCCTCGAATATCGTCACGGGGGAGTACACCGAAACCCTGACCGTAACCAAAACTCCGGTCGTCGCGACCTATGCGGCAGGCGGAAAGATCACCTATATCGTAAGCCTCGTCAACGCCGGCACGGCCGCCCTGAGCGGTCTTACCCTGACCGACGATCTCGGCGGTTATCCGGCGGCAGGCGGTACGGCGTATCCGCTGGCTTATCAGGACGGCTCGATCCGCTATTTTGCAAACGGCGTTCTGCAGCCCGCTCCGACTGTCAACGCAGGTCCTCCCATGACGATCACCGGCATCGACGTTCCCGCCGGCGGCAACGCAGCCGTCCTTTATGAAGCAGGCGTGACCGGTTTTGCGCCGCTCGCCGCCGACGCTTTCATTGAGAATACCGTCACCGTCACGGGCGGCGGCCTCGTCGATCCGGTGACCGCGCAGGCGACCGTCACCGTCATCTCCGCACCGCAGCTTTCGATCACGAAGGGCATCTCTCCCGACGTCGTCGGTCCGGACGGCGTGCTGACCTATACCTTCCGCATCGAAAACTGCGGCAACACGGCGATCACCGACGCCGACGATCTCGTCCTGAACGACGTTTT
>CADBPA010000010.1 GCA_902796505.1 uncultured Ruminococcus sp. | reverse complement strand
GAAGGTCACGTTCAGTTCCTTATTGAAGTTGACGAAGGACTGATAGGTCATGATATGGCCGGAGTTGGTTCCCGCCTTGTTCATCGCAAGGATGCGGCCATTCTTCACGGTGATATTCGCCGCTACGGCGCATTCTTCCTCGGTCGCGTTCTTCGTTCCGGCTTCCATCAACGACTGACCGCCGCCGCGCACCAGCGTGTGGCCGCCGAGGTCGACGACGAGGCTGCCGGTGATCCGCCCGAGCGGATCGGTGCCTGCGGTGTTGGTGTGGTTTTTACGCATCAGGACGGCGACCGTCTCGCCGGGGTGGGAGGCAAGGTAGGTCCTCGCCGCGCTGATGGCTTTCGCCCAGGTCTCCTGCGAGGAGAGGAAGGCTCCGTCGGTAAAGAGGGCGAAGACCGCGCCCGCCTGTTCAAACGGGATCGCGCCGTAAGGCGTCGGGATGCCCTCGTCGGTCGCCGGGACTGCCTCGTAGGTCGTCTCGCCGTCCGCGCTCTCCTTTTCGGAGTAGAAGAGGATGCCGCCGTCCTCGCCGCGCGCCGTCAGAAGGACGGGATCGCTGCCCGCAGGCTGGCGGAGGATCGGATATTCGCCGTCCGCGTTTTTGCACAAGGTCAGGCTGTCGTTTCCGTCCAGCTGCTGCCAGGTGATGTTGTCGGGAGAATCCGAGAGGACGCTGCCGCCCTCCAGAAGGATCTTCGCGGCGACGCCGCTTGGCGTATTCGGGAAGGAGAACACCGTGAAGGTGTTTTGGATGCCGCGCAGGTCGAAGGTGCAGTCGCGGAAGGTCATGGCGATCTCGTCTCTGCCCTCCCACTGGGACTGATCGTTATAAGCGAAGAAGAGCTTGTTGCGCGCGGTGTTGTAGCCGTCGCGGTCGACGCCGAAGGTGATATTTTCAAAGGTCAGAGCAATGCTCTTGTCGGCGCTCGAACGGCTCTCGGAGGCGAAGAGGTATCCCGCGCCGATCAGCAGTTTTCCGCTGCGGAATTCCGCCGCGGTCGGATAGGTCTCGCCCGAATAGTAGGCGTCGGCAACGCCGCATTCGAGGAAGGTCGAGCCGGCGACGAGCGTGTGGCCGTCGAGGTCGAAGTGGACGCTGCCGCGCAGGTAGGATAACCGCTCGGAGGCGGAGAGTCCGTTCGTCGTCATATCCGCGAGGAAGAGGACGTCAAGGCTCTCGCCGGGATGGGCGTTCAGCCGGTCGCGCAGAGCGACGCTGATCTCCTTCCAGCTTTCGGCGGAAACGAGGAATTTTCCGTCCGCGAAGATCGCGGCGGAGGCGGTCGAGGACGCCGCGGGGATCACGCCGTAGGGCGTTTCGATCTCCTTTTGGACGACCGGCTCGCCGAGCTCGTAGACCGCCCTGCCGTCCTCCTCGCCGATCTTGACGAAGGTAGAAGCTCCCTCTTCGGCGGGAAGGGTGATCTTAGGCGCCTGCGCGCCGGTCGGAAGCGACAGGCGGAAGCGTTCGCCGTTCCCGTTCGGAGCAAAGACGACGCGGTCGCCGCTCGCGCTGAGCGAATACCAGCTGACGCGGCCGACGGTGCTCCCCGTCGCGTAAAGCACGCCGCCGCGGAGGGTGATATCGGCGTTCAGGCCGTTATCCGAGACGTCGAAGAGCGTGACGCTTCCGGTCGGCGCCGCCGAGCCTTCGGTCAGTCCGGCAAAGTCGAAGGTGCAGTCGGTGAAGGTGAAGTCGGCGTTCGTCACACCGGTGGCTTTATGTCCCCAGCTGCGGAAGACCGGGTAGCCGGAGGGGTAGGAGGAGGTCATCGCAAAGGTGACGTTCTCGAAGGCAAAATGATAGACCTTGTCTTTTTCGCTGAGTCCTTCGAGCGCCAGCGGCATTCCCCGGTCGGCGAGGATCACGCCGCCACGGACGGTCAGTGAGGTTTCAAAACTGCCGGTGTAACCGCTCTCCACCATCCCCTCGAAGATGGTCGTCCCTCTCGTCAGCGTATGCCCCGAAAGGTCGAGGATCAGTTTTCCGTTCAGCTTGTCGAGTTTATCGGTTCCGGAGGAAACGACGTGATCCTTCCGCATCACGACGGCGATCTCGGCGCCGGGGTGGGTTTCGGTAAAGACGCGCGCCTTCTGACTCACGCTCGCATAATTGCCCGCCGTCCCGATGACGGCTTCGCCCGAGAAGAGGATGAAGGGATAGGCGTCCGGATCGAGATAGGAATCGGGGATCGCGCCGTAGGGGGTGGACTCCGCCGCCGGCTCTATGCGGTAGGCGGTATAGCCCGGCTCGGTCGGCGCGCCGCGCAGAACGTAATAGGCGCCGTCCTTCTTGAAGGAAGCCGACGGGGCGTTCTTTTCGGAGGAGGAGACGAACACGCCTCCCTGCCCCGACCAGTGTTCGCGGTAAGCGATCGCGCCGTCGCAGAAATTCAGCTCGTGCAGGCTGTCAAGATAGAGATCGGTCCCTTCGAGCGTATAGTGAACGGCGAGTTTTCCGGTTCCGGTGGCGAAGAGGGTGACTCTTCTGTCCGGCAGAGATCTTCTGCGGATCTTCATCACCGAGCCGTAGAGGGTGAGATCGACGTCGGCGTTGCCCGACTCCGTCGCGCAAAAGACGCTCTGCGCCACCGAGTGCGCGGCGATCTTCAGATCCAGACCGTCGAGCAGGATCGAGATCTTTCCGCCGTCGGTCGCGCCGAAGCCGAAGAGCGGCGAATCGGCGAGGATCAGCGTGCCGTTTTGGATCGTCAGCGAGCTGCTGCCCGCGCCGAAGGCGAAGAGAGGCGAGGCCGTCGCGGCGGTCAGCCGATAGCCCGAAAGATCGAGCGTGACGGCGCCTCCGGCGATCGTAAGGCTGTCCTTGCCGGAGATCACGGTATCCCGGCGCAGAAGGATCTCCCGGCCGCCGGTCGCCGCCGCGGCGGCGGAGGCGAGGTCTTCGTAAAGCGTATCTCCGACCGCGAAAGGCAGGTCGTCTTTTGCCGGCTGATAGGGATAAACGCCCTCCTCGCGCAGAGCGATCGAAGCGCCGCCGATCTCGGTGTCGGTGAAGACTTCGTAAACGCGGACCGAATCGACGTAGATCGGCATTTCGGTGTCGCCGGTC
The DNA here is from genome assembly GCA_902796505.1 of uncultured Ruminococcus sp. Classification (GTDB taxonomy): domain Bacteria; phylum Bacillota; class Clostridia; order Oscillospirales; family CAG-272; genus UBA1740. The sequence goes on along the minus strand of CADBPA010000010.1, from coordinate 2,712 downwards.
GCGCCGATGATCATCGTGAATTTCTTCTGGCGGCTCGCCGCGCCGTATTCGGCTTCGTAGACGGTATACGGAACGGTAAATTCGCACCACTCCCCGGCTTTCGTCTGGAAGACCTCATAGACCTTCTGATAGTCGAGCAGCTGGGTGGTCTTGTTCGTTTCGGAATTGAGCGTCAGGCGGATCGAGCGGTCGACCGTGTCGTATACGCGGACGGTGATGAGGAAGGTCCTGCCGAGGTCGGCGGGGGTGACGTTCTTTCCGTCGTTCAGGATCTTCGTGCTCGAAAGCGCCGATTCGCTTGCGTAATAATGATAGGTAGGAGCGAGTTTATCAAACTTGCCGAAATTCTGCTTGACGGCAAGCGAAAGGCAGGTCGTGTCGTCCACGACCGCGCGGACGGTCGCGCTGGTGTAGCTGCCGACGCTGAATCCGCCGCTGCCGGAGATGAAAAGTTCCTGATAGGTCAGGGCGTTCTTGCCCTCGTTTTCGTTTTTGAGAAGCAGATAAGCCGTCTCGCCGGGCGCCTTTCCGTAGACCGCCGCGGTAACGTCGATCTCATAAGCTCCCTCTCCGCTGATCTGCAGACTGCCGAGCTGTTCGCCGGCGGCGCCGCTTGCGTCCGAGGCGTAGACCGCGAGGCGGTTGACCGCAGGGTTGGTCACCGAGAACCGCAGATAGGCGTGTTCCGGCTCGTCTTTGCTGACCGCAGGCGCCGGGAAGGAGAGAAGGCTTCCCTCCTCGGTCACGGTAACGCTTTCGCCGCCGAGGGCGATCTGCGCCGTGGTCTCAGGCTCGGTGAGGAAGGTCGCGGTATACGGCTCGGCGATCGCTTTGCCATTCTTACCGACGAGGCTTCCGGGAACCGTGAGCGTATAGAGCGTCCCGCCCTGCATGCCCGACGGATGGAAGGTCCACTCGGTGTCGCCGTACTGCGCCGTCCAGATTCCGGGGACGGGGTTTCCGTCGGGATCGGTCAGGGTGATCTTTCCGATCTCGTCGCGCCCGATCTCGCCGATGAATTTGATCAGGATATCCCGATCGGCGGGGATGGCGGCAAGGTGGATCGGATCGGTGTAGGTCACCCGGACGGGCGCGTCCTTCAGATAATAATCGCAGAACCAGAAGAACGCCGCGTAGGTGTCCACGCCGTAGTTGTCGTCCGGTCCGGCGGCGAAGGTATGCGCGATGTCGGCTTCATACCAGAGCGCCGGAATATTCATGGTACGGCAGAGGTTGATCAGGTGGTTCTGGTTGCCGTACTCGGTGTTGTAGGTATCCTGCAGGTTGGAGGTGAGGAACTGCGGCCCCATATCCGAGGCGAAATTGTCGAAGAATCCGCCGCAGCTTCCGTAGCACGCCTGCACGCCGGATGCGATCTCACGCCCGCCGTACACCGCCCAGGGCTGGCGTTCTCCGCCGTCAATGGTGATGCCGTCCTTCGTGTAGGTCTCGGTCTTGCCGTTGTCGTAGCGCGTCTCGCCGTGATGGCCGGAGAGGATCAGCTGCTGGGGCATCGCGTTGACCATTTCGTTGACGGCGTCGGCGATCTGCTCCTCGGTCAGCCCGTCCGCCGTCGAGAGCAGGTCCTCGCTCAGGCTTCTCTGGCAGAGATGCTGGATGAAGGACGCCTTCGAGATGCCGTAAACGCCGACCTTTTCGATATTGAAATCATAGGTATCCGGCTCGGTGAGGGCGAGATAGCGGATATAACGCATCGCCGCCGTCGAGACCTGCGGCAGGTTGAAGGTATAGGTCGCGTAGGACTGGTTGTCGCCGGTCACGCTCTTGGCGATGCCGCTGCTGCCGTCAAAGTAGCCGTAATGGTCGTTTCTTCCCATCGGCACCCAGGCGTAGTCGTAGATCACGCCGGCGTATCCGCCGAAGAGGAAGCCGTTGAAGTGCGGCCGGTCTTCCGCCGTCGGCAGCGTCAGATAGCCTGACGAGGAGAAGTACGCCATGACCGGAACGGGATTTTCGGGATGCGTCGGATAGATGGCGTGGAAATAGAGATTCAGGTCGATCGGGCTGCCGTCGGCGTTCACGCAGTCGGTGATCACCTCGGCTTTGGTGTGCTTGACGCGGATATACTGTCCGCTCTGCTGATCGACGGTTCTGCCCTGCGCGTCGGAATACCAGACCGGAGACGAGCCGTCGTGTCCGTTCTGCGTCGCTTTGCGGCTTCCGTCCTCATGCACCCATTTCACAACGACGTCCTGCTTGTACATCCGGAAGTCGTCGTTCCAGACGTTGACGATGGTTTCCAGCGTTCCGTCGGTGCCGTGTTTGTCCAGCTCGAAATAGACGTCGTTCAGAAGGATATTATCGCCCGCCGGAACGACGTAGCAGTCCTGATAGCTACCGCTCTCGAACGCCGCGGCGTCGGTCAGATAATTGCCCGCCATCAGCTTCGTGCGGTTGACCTGCGCCGAGGAATCGAGCGCGGGCGAGACCGCCTTCGGGTCGTTCTTATAGTCGAAGACGGCGACGGCGTAACCGCGATCCAGCATCGAGTGAAGGATCACGGTATCGCTGTCGGTGCCGATCTTTTCAAAACCGGCGTTGACAACGTAGAGGATGATCGGCGTTGCACCGCGCGTCATATACCCGGCCTTCGCCTTGCCGAAGCGCGCGAGGTCGTAGTAGACGGTGACCTCGACGGGGATGCCGATCGCGCCGTCGTCCGCGTATTTCTGCGTTTCGCCGCGCCGGCAG
>CADBPA010000009.1 GCA_902796505.1 uncultured Ruminococcus sp. | reverse complement strand
GGCGAGATCCGGATGGATGTAATGCGGCGTGCAGATCTGAACGACGTCCACCGCGCCGGACTTGAACATCGTCTCGGCGTCGTCAAAATAGAGAACGCTGTCGCCGTAAAGGTCTTTCATCGCCTGAAGTTTTTTCGGATTGTTGTCGCAGAGCGCCGCGAGAACGCCGTTTTTGATCTTGCCTGCGGCAAGGTTCTTCGCGTGCCCGGTACCCATATTTCCGCATCCCACGATGCCGAATCTGACTTTCTTGAGTTCGCCCATTTTCGTAAAATATCCTTTCTCATCTTCGGAGTATCCGTTTTCCCGGAGCAGTTTTTTCAGCGCCGCCACGGCGTAATCGAACGCCTCACGGTTGTTTTCAAAATGATGCGCGTGATGCATCTCGCGGTCGTCGATGCTCTTGTAGGCCAGGAAGGCGAAAAGATGCGGCTCGACCGTCAGCATGACCTCGCCGTCGATCTTTTCGTTGACGGTGTTCAGCAGCTCCGCGATCCGCCCTTCGCCCTCTCCGGCAGGGAGGAGCGCCTTCGTTTTGTACACCGCGTCTTTGATATGCATATAGCGGAAGTTCGGAAGGGTGACTTCGAGTCCCCTGACCGGATCGGCGTCCGCCATGCGGTAGTTCGCCGGATCGCAGATGCCGCCGAGGCCGGGAACGTTTTTCATCAGATCCTCCACCCGTTCGGGCATCTCGCCGTAGATGCGCGCCTCGTTTTCGTGGCAGAGGGTGATCCCGTTCTCCGACGCCACCCGGACCATTTCTTTCAGCCGGCGCAGGACCTCGCCGCGCCATAGATCCAGCTCTTCGGGCTTGACGAAGAAGGAGAACATCCGGATCTTGTCGGTACCGAGGATCTTCGCCGCGCGGATCGCTTTGGCGAACGCGCCGGACAGATAGCTGTCGAAATCCTCCTCGATCGGATACTTTCCGATGGGAGAGCCGAGAGATCCCGTGCGGATGCCGGCGCGGTCGAGCTCCTCCCTGACGTGAAGAAGCTCCTCCTCGCTCAGATCGAGAATGCCTTTGCCGTCGATGTTGCGCGGCTCAAAATAGCGGATATGATTTGCTTTCATCGCGGCGATCTGCTCGGCAAGCGTTACGCCCGCCTCGTCCGCAAACGCCGATAATATAAATTTTGCCATATCGTCTCCTTACCGGAACAGCGGTTTCAGATGGTCGTAGCTGACCTTCATCTGCGCGTATTCGTCGCCGAGTTCGGGCGCGTTGTCCTGCTCGACGAGCGCGTAGAGAACGCCGCTCTTTTCGCATTGCGCCTTGATGGTCGCAAAATCGAGAACGCCTTCGCCGCAGGGGCAGATCGCACCTTTCGGCTCGGTTTTCATATCCTTGAAATGAATGTTCGTGAGGCGTCCCTCACCGCCGAGGCGGCGGATGTAAGCGAGATTGTCCTGCCCGGCGTAGTGGAGCCAATAGGTATCGAGAATGAAGTTGAGCGCCGGCGCCTTCTCGATCAGAAGATCGTAGATGCAGGTGCCGCCGATCGGATCGAACTCGAAGGCGTGGTTATGATAGGCGAAGCGAAGGCCGGCGTCGGCGATCTTTTTGACCGGCTCTTCGATCTCTTTGAGGAAAGCGTTTACCGCTTCGACCGATCCTCTGTAATTGCCGGGCATCGAGCCGAGGCCGATGACCTCGCAGCCGTAGATCTTGTGCTCGCGGATCAGCGCGTCGGTATCGTTCACGATACGGTCGTAGGGGGAATGCGTGCAGGTGATGGGAAGAGAGAACTCTTCGGAGAGATCGCGCAGCGCTTCCGGGGCGATCTGACAGATGGCGGACATCTGGGCGACGTCGTAGCCGATCTCGTGCATCGCCTTGAAGGATTCGCGAAGTCCTTCCGGGGTTTTATTCCTTTCGCGGAGCGTGTAGAATTGTGCGCCGAGTTTCATTTTCGGGGATCTCCTTTTGCAAAAAAATAGTATTACGATCTTATTTTAGCATATCGTGCGCGCAATTTCAATAAAATCTTCAAAAAAAATATTGTCGGTCTTGCAAAAACTATTGCAAAAATTGACCGGATGTGTTATAATACAAAATGTATTATTATGAGGTAATATGCCTTTTTCCGGAAATTCGCACAAAGGAGGACGTCTGATGAGCAGCTGCACGAAGATCGAAGCCGGCGGGATCTCATTTTCCTATAAATACGATCCGGTCCGCTCGGCGGATCTGAATATCCGCCATTGCCATGATACCTATGAACTGCTCTACGTGGCGCAGGGGCACGGCAGGTATCTTGTGGAGGGAACCGAGTTTCCGCTCCTGCCGAGAACGCTCGTGCTGATCCGTCCTTTTGAATACCATTGCGTGGAGATCGGGTGCGACGGGGAATACGAGCGGTACGTCATTCAGTTTTCGCTCCACTCGCTGTCCGAGGACGTCGCCTCGCTGCTCTCTCCGTTTCTGACCGACGCCGGGGGAAGCGGATGCTTCTATCCGCCGGATCTGTTTCCGCAGGGCGCGCTATCGGTCTACGACCGCTTTGAGGCGGCGGCGTCGATGCCGGAGGAGGATAAGGCGATCTATCTGCGCCTGCTTCTCTCGGAACTGCTCCTGTTCCTCTCGCTCTCGTCGAGCCGGAAGATCCTGCACAATGAAATGGAACTCGGCGCGCGCGTCATCAAATACATCAACGACTATCTCGATACCGACGTCTCGCTCGACCGCCTTGCCCGCCGTTTCTTCGTCAGCAAGTACTACCTTTGCCGCACCTTCAAGAAATACAGCGGCACGTCGGTGCACAGTTATATCAATCAAAAGCGCGTGATGTACGCAAAACAACTCATCGAATCGGGAGAATCCGCCTCCGGCGCCGCCTATCGCGTGGGCTTCGGGGACTATTCCGCTTTCTACCGGGCATACGTGAAGATCCTCGGCGAGCCGCCGACCGCCGCGATGCGCCCGGCCGAAGGGGAGGACGACGCTGTCCTGCGAGAGGGAAAGGAGGCGCGGCTTGGAAAAACAGAATGATCTTTTCCGCGAGGCGGTCGGCTCGCCCGACGCGCTGAAAGCCATTCCGAAAAAACAGATCCCGGAGCTTTGCGCGCAGATTCGCGCCGAGCTGATCCGGCAGGTGTCGCGCACCGGGGGGCATCTCGCCTCCAACCTCGGCGTGACCGAGCTGACCGTCGCGATCCACCGCGTGTTCTCCTCGCCTGCCGATCATATCCTCTTCGACGTCGGCCATCAGAGCTACGTCCATAAGATGCTGACCGGGCGGGCGGATCGGATGGAAACGCTGCGGACGCCGGGCGGGCTTTCGGGCTTCACCTCGCGCAAAGAATCCCCCCACGATCCCTTCGGAGCCGGCCATTCCTCGACCGCGCTCTCGGCGGGGCTCGGTTTTGCCGAAGCCGACCGCATGGACGGCAGGGAAGCCTATACCGTCGTCGTGATGGGCGACGGCGCGTTCAGCGGCGGCATGGTGCATGAGGCGCTGAACAATATCCGCGCGGACGACCGGCTCGTGATCATCCTGAACGAAAACCGGATGTCGATCTCGCGCACACGCGGCAGATTTTCTTCCTACCTCGCCCGCGTGCGGATCTCGAAGGGGTATCTCTGCTGGAAAAAGAACACGAAATCCTTCCTCGCAAAGCTCCCCCTGCTCGGGAAACCGATGACTCGGTTTCTGTCCTTCGTCAAGGGCGGCCTCAAAAATATTCTCTATACCGAAAACTACTTTGAGCAGCTCGGGCTTTACTATATCGGCCCGGTGGACGGCAACGATTTTGCGGCGATCGAGCGCGCCCTGATCCAGGCGAAGCGCCTCGAAAAGCCGGTGCTGATCCACGCCTTTACGGTGAAGGGGAAGGGCTATCCGCCCGCCGAAAAGGATCCGTCCGCCTATCACAACATACCGCCCGAAGACGAAAAACCTTCCCGGCCGCCCTTCCACGCCGTGATGGCGGAGGAACTCGTCGCTCTCGGAAAGACCGACCCGTCGGTGATCGCGATCACCGCCGCGATGGGGGAGGGGACCGGGCTTTCGGAATTTGAGAAGGCCTTCCCAGAGCGCTATTACGACGTCGGCATCGCCGAGCCGCACGCGCTGACCTTTGCCGCCGGGCTTGCCGCAAGCGGTAAGAAACCCTTTGCGGCGATCTATTCGACCTTTTTGCAGCGCGGATACGACCAGATCCTTCACGATATCGCTTTGCAGGATCTCCCGGTCCGCATCCTGATCGACCGCGCGGGGCTTGCGCCGCGGGACGGCGCGACGCATCACGGAATCTTCGACGTCGCCTTTCTCTCCGGCATTCCCGGCGTCCGCATTCTCTCTCCGATCACCGCGGAGGACCTTCGCGCCGCGATCCGCTTTGCCGCCGCGTACGATCACCCGATCGCCGTCCGCTATCCGAACGCCGGGGAAGACCTCCGCGCGCGCTCTCTGACGCCCGAACGCAGAGACGGCGTTACGGTCCTGCGCGCGGATATCCGCCCCGGGGAGGCAAAAGAGGCGATCCTGATCGGCTACGGCGCAAACGTCTCGCGTATCTTCGGCGCCGAAGCGATCCTGAACGGGCAGGGGGCAGACTGCGGCACGGTTCTGCTCGGCGCGCTCGCGCCTTATGAAGCGACGGCGGACGTCCTCCTTCCGTATCTTTCGGGTGCGAAAAAGATCCTCTTCGTCGAGGAAGGGGTTCGGGAGGGCGGCGCGGGAATGCTCCTGCTCGACCGCCTTCTGCGCGTCGATCCCGGCTTTGCCTCGCGCTTTGAGATTCTCGCGCTCGCGTCGCCTTTTCTTGCACCGGAGGAGATCTCGGACCTCGACGATCTTCAGGGCATTTCTCCCGAAAAGATCGCTGCGCATATCCTTCAGGATCGGAACGTAAACTATGAAAACGACAATAGAATTTGACAAAAATATAAAAATATCGATCATAAAACAAGGCAGAATATCCCTTTATACGCTTGACCGCGCCGAGGGAGACCGCTCCGCCTCCTGCGCCGCTTCGGTCTTTCTGCCGCTTGCCGATACGCCTTTTACGGCGCTTTGCTCGCACAGCCCGCACTGGATGAAGCCCTTTTTCGGCGAAGACTTTTCCGAGCTGCCCGACCTTTGCGCGGCGCTTCTTTTCCGTGCGGAGGGGCGGTACGTCTGCATTCTGCCGCTTTCGGGCGACCGATGCAAGGCGGCGATGCGCGGCGCGCCGGGCGGCGTGGAGATCTACCTTTTCTCCGGCGTTGCCGAACGCGACCTTTCGGATCAGCCCTTCTTCCTGATCGGAGAAGGCGACCGGGCGCTTCCCCTGATGGAGGAATGCTCAGCTGTGGTCTGCCGGCTTTCCGGCGGCGAACTCCGGCTGCGTGCCGATCGGGAATATCCCGAAATCTTCTCCTACCTCGGCTGGTGCTCCTGGGACGCGTTTCAGATCCGCGTCTCGCACGCCGGTCTGCTCGCAAAAGCGCGGGAGTTTTCCGAAAAGAAGGTCCCGATCGGCTTTGCGATCCTCGACGATATGTGGGCGGATATTCCCGGGCTCAACGATCTGCCGGAGGATATCGGATTCGCTCCGATGGTGCGCGCGATGCACCAGAGCCGCATGAACGCCTTCGAGGGCGATCCCAAACGGTTTCCCGAAGGAATGAAAAAGGCGGTCTCGGATCTGCGGCGCGCCGGCATTCCCCACGTCGGGCTGTGGTTTCCGACGACCGGGTACTGGTCGGGGCTTCTGCCGGATTCTCCCGCCGCGAAAATGCAGGAAGGGAACACCGTTACGCTCCCGGACGGTCGCATTTTCCCCGATCCCTCGCCGGACGGCGCCGGGCGCTATTTCGATGCCTTCTGCCGCGCGGCAAAGGATTTCGGATGCGATTTCGTCAAGATCGACAATCAGTCCTTCCATAAAAGTTACGAAGGTCTCTTCCCGATCGGGGAGAGCGCGAAAAATATGCAGACCGCGATCGACTCCGCCGTTTTCCGCTATTTCGACGGCCGGATGATCAACTGCATGGGCATGGGGACCGAATGTATGTTTCACCGCCCCCGCTCGGCGGTCAGCCGCTGCTCGGACGATTTCATTCCCGAATCCTGTGCGTGGTTTGCCAAGAATATTCTCGAATGCTCCTTCAACGGGCTTCTGCAGGGGCGCTTCTACGTCAACGACTGGGACATGTTCTGGACGGACGACGGCCAAGCCGAAAAGAACGCGCTCTGCCATGCGGTAAGCGGCGGCCCGATCTATCTTTCGGACAAGCTCGGCCGCACGGTCGCCGGCGTTCTTACGCCGCTCATCTTTCGGGACGGAAGGATCCTGCGGTGCGACGATTCCGCCGTTCCGACCGAGGACTGCCTGCTTTCCGATCCGACGGGATCGGGAAAGCCCTTCAAGATCCGCAACCGCATCGGCGACGCCGCCGTTGTCGCCGCGTTCGATCTCTCGGAGGACGGCGCGCCGGTTTCCGGCAGCGTTTCGCCGGAGGACGCCGATCTGCCGGACGGCGAATATCTTCTCTATGAATATTTCGGCAGGACCTGTGAGAGGATCCGATCGGGCGACCGTCACCCCTTTACCCTGCTTTCCGGGAAGGATCTCCGTTATTTTTCCCTGATCCCTTATCACGGGAAACCGGTCGCCGTCGGGCGGACCGATAAATTCAACTCCCGCGCGGCGATCCTCAAAGAAGAGGAAGGTTGCGTCACCCTTGCCGAAGGCGGACCGACGGCGATCTTCTCGCCGCTCCCCCTGCGCTTTTTCTCGCGCGGACGGGAACTTTGCGCGGTACGGCGCGGAGATCTCTATGAGATCGACGCCTCCCCCGACGACCGCGTGATCGAATATCAGACGATCTGAAAGAGACAGAATATGATCAAACGATTGAACGAAACCGATTATTCCTCTGCCGCCCTGCGCGTCAGAGAACTGCTTGCGGACAGAAAACCGCTCGCCTGCGTGATCACCTTCGGCTGCCAGCAGAACGAAGCCGACAGCGAAAAGATCCGCAAGATCGCCGTGGATATGGGCTACGGCGTGACCGACGATCCCTACGAGGCCTCCCTGATCGTGCTGAATACCTGCGCCGTCCGCCGCCACGCCGAGCTGAAAGCGACCTCGATCCTCGGCAATTTCAAGGCCTACAAGCAGGAGCATCCGGATACGATCATCGCCCTCTGCGGCTGTATGGCGGCGGAGCCTTCGACGGTGGCGTCCTTAAAAACGCATTTCCATTTTCTGAACTTTACCTTAGAGCCGAATATGCTCCATAAATTCCCGGTCCTCGTCCTGCACGCGATGGAGGAGGGCAAGCGCACCTTCCTGCTCGGCGAGGATGAGGGCGACGTGGTGGAAGGGATCGGCGCGGTCCGCCGCCATTCGCACAGAGCCTGGGTATCGATCATGTACGGCTGCAACAATTTCTGCTCCTACTGCATCGTCCCCTACGTGCGCGGCAGGGAGCGCAGCCGGGCTTCCTCGGACGTCCTCGCCGAGTGCCGCGAGCTTGTCGCTTCGGGCTGCCGGGAGATCACCCTTCTCGGTCAGAACGTCAATTCCTATGCGTCCGACGTGGATTTTGCCGGCCTGCTCGAACAGATCGCCGCGATCGACGGAGATTTCATCATCCGTTTTATGACGAGCCATCCGAAGGACGTTTCGGACCGGCTGATCGCCGTGATGGCGAAGAACCCGATCAAAATCGCGCCGTATTTCCACCTGCCGCTCCAATCGGGCAGCGACAGGATCCTGAAAGCCATGCACCGCACCTACGACACGGCAAAGTATCTCGACACCGTGGACAAGCTCCGCGCCGCCGTCCCCGGCATCGCGCTCTCCTCGGATATCATCATCGGATTTCCGGGCGAGGAGGACGAGGATTTTGCCGACACGATGAAGATCCTCGAACGGGTGCGCTTCGATATGGTCTATTCCTTCCTCTTTTCCCCCAGAGAGGGAACGCGCGCGGCGAAAATGGAGAACACCGTCCCCCGCGCCGCGATGAACGAGCGGATGGCATATCTGCTGGACGTTTCGGGAAAGATCTCGTACGAAAAGAATCAGCCGTACGTCGGGCGGGTGCTCCGCGTGCTGACCGACGAGGCGAAAGAGGAGGACGGAAAGATCCTCCTGACCGGCAGAACGCCGGAGAATAAACTCATCCATTTTACCTCGCACGATCCCCGCGTCGGCAGGTTTGCCGATGTGAAAGTCGATCGCGCAGGCGCATTCGTCCTCTACGGCGAAGAAGAAAAACGAAATTAAAGAAAGACAGGATATCCAAATGACGAAAATCATCGAACTCGCACACGCCCTCGGAGAGCAGATCGCAAAAAGCGACGAAATGCAGATCCTTTCGGAGGCGAAGGAACTTTTTGACCGCGATCTGGAGCTTCAGAAACTGATGGCGGAATATGAGACCGACCGCAAGCTGCTCGGAGAGGAATTCACCAAGGATCCGGCGGAGGCGGACGAGCGCGCCATCGCCGACCTTCGCGCACGCATCGAGGAGCTGACCGGCGAGATCTGCAGAAATCCGCATTATATCGCCTTTTCGGCGGCGCAGAAAACGGTGAACAATCTGATGGCGGAGGTCAACGCCGAGATCCGCTTCTGCATCACCGGAGAACGCCCGGAGGCCTGCACGCACGATTGCTCGACCTGCTCCGGCTGCTCGCATTGATCCGGGAGACCGAAGATTTTATCCAAAGCGGGGGTTGAACCTATGGCAGAAACCATTATGAGGCGTGCCGACGCCGGAAAGCTTTCTCCGATGATGGAGCAGTATATGCTCGTCAAGGATCAGTACGAAGATTTCATTCTGATGTACCGGCTCGGCGATTTTTACGAATGCTTTTTCGACGACGCCGTCGTCGTGTCGAAGGAACTCGGTCTGACGCTGACGGGGCGCGACTGCGGAGACGGAAAGCGCGCGGCGATGTGCGGCGTTCCTTTCCATAAATATGACGTTTACGTCGGCAAACTCGTGGACAAGGGACACAAGGTCGCCATCTGCGAGCAGATGGAGGATCCGAAGTCGGCGGTCGGCCTTGTCAAGCGGGAGGTGATCCGCGTGGTCACGCCCGGAACGATCACCGATTCGGATCTGCTCAACGAGAAGAAAAATAATTTCCTCGCCTCGGTCGCCTTTACAAGCGGGATGACCGGAGCCGCAGTCGCTTTCGCCGATATTTCCACCGGCGAGGTCTCGGTGACCTATCTCGAAGGGGAGGGGCTGCTGTCCTCCATCGAAAACGAGATGGCGGCGTTCCAGCCCTCCGAGCTGATGCTGAACGTGTCTGCCGGGGACTGCGTGGAACTCTGCACGTTCGTTTCGGAGCGGTTCCATACGATGATCACCGACAGTTACAAGGCGATGTTCCGCTTTGAAAACAGCCTTTATCTTGTCAAAGACGCCTATGCCGACGACGCCGAGCGGCTGACCGAGCCGGAAATGTCGATGGCGGTCGGCGCGCTGCTCGCGTATATCCGAGAGACGCAGAAGACCGAAACCTCCTTCGTCCGGGAACTGAACGTCTATTCCAAGGGACAGTATCTGGAGCTGGACGCCAACACGCGGCGCAATCTCGAACTGATCGAGACGATGCGGACCAAAGAGAAGAAGGGATCGCTGCTCTGGGTGCTGGATAAGACGAAAACCGCGATGGGCGCGCGCCTGCTCCGCTCCTGGCTGCTCAAACCGCTGCGCAATCCGGTGGAGATCGAAAACCGTCAGGCGGCGGTGCGGGATTTTGTAAACGATCGGGAGACCGAGGAGGACCTTTCGGAGATCCTTTCGGACATTTTCGACCTCGAGCGGCTGACCGCGAAATCGGTTTACGGCACGGCGAACGCGAAAGACCTTCGCGCCATCTGCACCTCTTTGCGCTGCCTGCCGAAGATCCGGGAGGCGATCTCCCGTCTGCCGAGCAGGACGATCCGCGAAATTCTCTCGAAGATGGATACGCTCGACGATATCGCCGATCTTCTCGACCGCGCGATCGACGACGATCCGCCCCTGACCGTCAGGGAAGGCGGTATGATCCGCAAGGGATTCCATCCGGATCTCGATCATTACCGTTCGGTCAAGGAAAACGCCTCCCAGCTGAAGGACGACATCGAACGGCGCGAGAGGGAAGCCACCGGGATCAAAACGCTCAAGGTCGGTTACAACAAAGTTTTCGGTTACTACATAGAGGTCACCAAGTCCCTGACCGATCAGGTGCCCGACCGTTATATCCGCAAGCAGACGCTCACCGGGTGCGAACGCTATATCACACAGGAACTGAAAGATCTTGAAAACGACGTGCTGAACGCCGACGAAAAGATCGTCGCGCTGGAATTTGAACTTTTCACCGGACTACGCCGGATGATCTCGGACAACCGCGAACGCCTGCGCGAGGCGGCGGCGTTCATCGCCGAACTCGACGTGTACCGCGCCTTTGCCGAAGTCGCGGTGAAGAACAACTACGTCTGCCCCGAAGTCGATCTTTCGGGTGAGATCGAGATCCGCGACGGCAGGCATCCCGTGGTCGAGAAATTCGTGACCGACAGTTATTTCGTCCCGAACGACACCCATCTGAATACCGAAGACAGCCGGATGATGATCATCACCGGTCCGAACATGGCGGGAAAATCCACCTATATGCGGCAGGTCGCCGTGATCGTCATCATGGCGCAGATCGGCTCCTTCGTCCCGGCGAAAGAGGCGCGCATCGGCGTGATCGACAAGGTGTTCACGAGAGTCGGCGCGTCGGACGATCTCGCCTCCGGGCAGTCCACCTTTATGCTCGAAATGAGCGAGGTGGCGTTCATCCTGAAAAATGCGACGAAGCGTTCGCTGATCATCTACGACGAGGTCGGACGCGGAACGAGCACCTACGACGGCATGGCGATCGCCCGCGCGGTGGTGGAATACACGCATTCTCCGAAGATCGGCGCGAAAACGCTTTTCGCCACCCATTATCACGAGATGGTTTCGATGGAGGGAGAATATCCCGGCATCGTCAATTACAATATCGCCGCGAAGAAAAAGGACGGAGGGATCATCTTCCTGCGTAAGATCGTCCGCGGCGGAACCGACGATTCCTACGGAATCGAAGTCGCAAAGCTCGCCGGCGTCCCCTCCGAGGTCGTCCGCCGCGCGAGAACGCTTCTCGAACAGATCGAGGCGGGAAAAGCCGCGTCCGCGCCCGCCGCGCCGGCAAAACGGGAGGAATACGATCTTCTCTCGGCGCTTACCGCGTCCAAAGACGGCGAAGTCGCCGAAAAACTGCGCGCCGCCGATCTCAATACCATGACGCCGATCGAGGCGATGAATCTCGTGTTCACCCTGAAGAAAATGCTCGAATGAGGAGGAATCTATGGGAAATATCAACGTTCTCAGTTTTGAGATCGCCAACCTGATCGCCGCCGGCGAAGTCGTGGAGCGGCCGTCGTCGGTGCTGAAGGAGCTGATCGAAAATTCGATCGACGCCGGGGCGCATAACATCGTCGCGGAGATCAAGCACGGCGGCGTTTCCCTGATCCGCGTTTCGGATGACGGATGCGGCATGGATCGGGAGGATCTCCCGGTCTCGCTCAAGCGCCACGCGACCAGCAAGATCCGCGACAAGGACGATCTCTCTTCCATTATGACGCTCGGTTTCCGCGGCGAGGCGCTCGCGGCGATCAGCTCGGTTTCGATGGTCACGATCATCACCAAAACGAAAGAGGCGGAGGTCGGCTCGATGCTCGTCGCGGAAGGCGGCAAGATCGTCGATCTCTCGGACGTCGGAACGGCGGACGGAACGACCGTCGTCGTGGAAAATCTTTTTTACAACGTACCGGCGAGAAGAAAATTCCTGAAAAAGGATTCGACCGAAGCGATGAACGTCGCGGCGCTGGTCGAGAAGATCGCGCTCTCGCGGCCGGAGATCTCGATGCAGCTGCTGATCGACGGGGAAGAGCGCTTCCGCACGCCCGGCAACGGCGACCTGCTTTCGACCATCCGCGCGATCTACGGCAAACCCTTCGCCTCAAAAATGATCGCGGTGGACGGCGTGGGGGACGGCATCCGCATCTCCGGCTATATCGGCCGCAGCGATAACAACCGCAAGAACCGCAACGGCGAAAATCTTTTCATCAACGGCCGTTACGTCAAGAGCCTTACCGCGCAGGCGGCGATCGAGCAGGCGTTCACCTCCTATATGGCGCCCGAATGCTTCCCGGTCTGCGTGCTGTTTCTCGATATGAATCCCGGCGCGGTGGACGTCAACGTTCATCCGGCGAAGCTCGAAGTGAAATTCTCGGACGAAAGAAAGGTATTTGAGATCACCTTCCACGCCGTGAAAAACGCTCTTCAGGGCGCCGAATATCGCCCGGATCTTCAGATCGGGGCAAAGAAAGATCCCGCCCGGGAGAATCCCATCGGCGCGTTCGTTCCGATCGGAGCCGATACGAGAGGCGAGCAGATCTCGATGCGCGCGCCGACCGTCGGCGCGGAAAGAAAAGCTTTTCCCAAAGAGCCTTCTTTTTCCGCACCGCACAGAGAAGAGGGCGGCGCGCAGAAGCCGGCGTCCGGGGCGAATATGACGCCGAAGGACTCGCTCGAACTCCTCGCGCGATACGCCGATATCGCAAGGACGGAAGAAGAGCGCGCGGAAAAAACGGCGTCGCCGGCAGCGCCTTCCGAACCGGCGATCCCGGCAGGGGAGCAGCCTGAGATCCCGGCGCACCGCATCATCGGCGAAGCCTTCGACACCTACGTGTTCGTCGAGCTGGAGGATCACGTCCTTGTCCTGGATAAGCACGCGGCGCATGAGCGAGTTTTGTTTGAAAAAATCAAAAGCGACAGGAAAAAAGACGGCAGAATCGCATCGCAGGAACTTCTTTTGCCGATCACCGTTCTGCTTTCTCCCGAGGAATCCGCCATGGCGAGCGACTACGGCGACGAGCTGCGCTCGGTCGGATATTCCTTCTCGCTCGGCGATCGCTCGGCGGACATTACTGCGATCCCGGATCTGATCTCCGCGGAGGACGCCGAAGGACTGTTCCTGCAGATGCTCGACGAGCTCGACGCCGGCAGAGGGAATCCGCAGAATACCGAACAGCTCCGCCGTGAGCGCGCTCTCTATCAGATCGCCTGCAAAGCGGCGATCAAAGGCGGAAGGGTATACGATCCGGCGGTCATCGAATGGCTGGTCGGGCAGATTCTTCTGCTGCCGGATATCACGGTTTGTCCGCACGGCAGACCGGTCGCCTATAAGATCACGAAACGGGAGCTGGACCGCCAGTTTGACCGTATTAAATAAAGAAGGAAAAGAGAATGGGAAAATTCACTCTGCTCAAAACCGAAGGCAAAGCCCGCAGAGGCCGTTTTGAAACCGTCCACGGAACGGTGGAAACACCGGTGTTCATGAACGTCGGCACTTCTGCGGCGATCAAGGGCGGCGTTTCCACTGAGGACCTTTACGCGCTCGGCTGTCAGGTCGAGCTATCCAACACCTACCACCTGCATATCCGCCCCGGAGACGATCTGATCTACAAAATGGGCGGCCTGCACAAGTTTTTCAACTGGGATCGGCCGATCCTGACCGATTCGGGCGGTTTTCAGGTCTTTTCGCTGGCAAAACTGCGCAAGATCACCGAAGAGGGCGTCGCCTTCAACTCGCATTTCGACGGCAAGCGTATCTTTATGGGGCCGGAAGTGTCGATGCGCATTCAGTCGCACCTCGGATC
>CADBPA010000008.1 GCA_902796505.1 uncultured Ruminococcus sp. | reverse complement strand
CGGAATAAATTTTATCTGCATCATAAAAGGGCTGCCCGCGGGCAGCCCTTTTGATGAATGACGCGATCAAGCGCGGCGATAAGTGCAACACAAAAATGAAAATTCGGTTTTCGGCGGAAAATCTGACGTGAAAAATCAGTTTTCGGCGGGAGATCTGACGTGAAAAATCAGTTTTCGACGGGAGATCTGACGTGAAACATCAGTTTTCGGGGGAGGGATCGGTCGGCGCCGGGAAGAGGAGCGAGGTGACGGCGGTATTGCCGTCGCCGACCGAGACGGCAGACCATTCATCGGACGTTCCGGCGTAGGTGACCGACTCGATCGCGGTGCAGCCGGCGAAGGCGTTTTCCTCGATCGTCTCCAGACTTGCGGGGAGCGAGACCGAGCGAAGCGAGGTGCAATTGCCGAAGGCGCCGCGGCCGACGGAGGTCACGCCTTCGGGGATGACGACCGTTTCGAGGGCGTCGTTCAGGACGAGGGCATACGGAGCGATCGTCCGGATGCCGGCGTTTGCCGGGATCTCGCCGCCGGAGAAGCAAAGCGCGCCGGTGGAAGTGCGGATCAGGCAGCTGCCGACGGCGGAAAAGTTTTCATTCTCCGCCGGAACGAGGATTTCGGAAAGCGCGGGGCAGGAGGCGAAGACCGCCTCGCCGAAAGTGGAAAGTCCTTTCCCGAACGAAACGCGGGAGAGCGACGGGCAGGCATAAAAGGCTTCATCGCCGATCGCGGTCAGGCTATCCGGGAAAGCGAGCGTTCCGAGCGCGGAGCATTGCGCGAAGGCGGACGTACCGATCGAACGGAGCCCGGAGGAGAAAGAGACGCGCGCGAGCGAGACGCAACTGGAAAAAGCGCCGTCCGCGATCGAGGCGAGTCCCGTTCCGCATTGGATTTCGGAAAGCGAAGTGCATCCGGCGAAGGCGCTCACGCCGACCGACTCGACCGAATCCGGAAGAGTGAGCGAGACGAGCGCGGTGCATCCGACGAAGCTCCCTTCCTCGACCGCGCGGACGCCTTCGGCGAGCGAAAGCGAGGTCAAGGCACGGCAGCCGGCGAAGGCGGCGTATCCGGTGGAGGAAAGCGAAGGCGGAAGCTGCAGAGAGGTCAGGGCGGTGCATCCGTAAAAGGCGTATCTGCCGATCGAGCTGACGCCGGGGAGGCTGACGGAGGCGAGGCGGGAGCATTCGGCGAACGCGCTGTCGGCGATCGTTTTCACCGATTCCGGCAGGATCGCGCTGACGATGCCGGTATTCGCCCGGAACGCCGTATTGCCGATCGCGACGACCGGTTTTCCTTCGTACTCCGCCGGGACGACGAGAACGTTTCCCTGCTCTTCCCCGGCGCCGGTGACGATATAGCCGGTCTGCTCCTCGTTCAGCGCATAGACGAGATCGGAGGTCATCCGGGGGATCTGCGGCTCGGCTTCGGAGGGCGAGGCGGATCTTGCGATCAGAATACCGAGGATCACCAGCGCGGCGCCGACGGCGGCCAGAACGGCGGCGAGAAGGATCTTCCCTCTCGAAAACGCCGACTGCGGCTTTCGGGGAGAGTTTTCCGCAACGGGGTTCATCGGCTCGTTCTTTTCTTCTTCATTCATATCGTTTTCCTCGTCAATTTCTGTTTTTCTCTATTATAGCACATCGGGAATCAAAAAGCAAGTTTTTTGATTTGAGGAAAAAAGAATCGAATAAAAACCGTTTATGCGAATAAAAAACCGTTATCTGGATTCTCCTTGGGAGAAAAAAACTTCAAAATGTACAGAGGGCGTTTTCGGAAAACGACGAAAATTATGAAAATTCGATAAACTTTCCCCAAACGCGAAAAATCTGTTGACACGGAAATAAAATCGTGATATAATATTTCCATCACAAAAATTTTTCACCGGCACCGCCGATGCACAGCCGATTCGAGGAAAAAGAGATGAAAAACTTCGCCCTTGATATCATTCTTGTGAACGCTATTATTCTACCGATCATTCTACTGAACGGAGTTGATAGCGTCGGTTGTCGTGCCGCAAGATAATTTTATACTCCGCCGCCCGGAGAAGGCGCGGTGGAAATATCAAAATTATTCAGGCTCACAGCTGATGACGCTGTGAGTCTCTTTTTTCAACTGGGAGAAAAAAAGACTACCTATTATATTATGCGGCGAAAGCCGGAATCCGAAGAAAGAGGAAAGCACTATGAAACAGATCGGCATCTCGGACATTACCCTGCGGGAATACAGAAAGCAGGGCGAACAACTCAGTTTCCGCGAAAAGGTGGAGACGGCGAAGGCGCTGAGCCGCATCGGCGTGAACGTGATCGAGACGGCAAAGCTCGAAAGCCTACGCACCGACACGCTGTTTCTGCATACGATCGCTCCTCTGGTCGGAGAGAGCGTGATCGCCTGCCCGGTCGGGCTTTCGGAGGACGAGTTGCGGGCGACCTGCGACGCGCTCAAATGCGCAAAGCATCCGCGCGTGATCGTCTCTGTGCCGACCTCGACGGTGCAGATGGAGTTTCTCTGCCACAAGAAGCCGAAGGCGATGCTCGAAGCGCTTGATAAACAGCTCCGCGCGGCGACGGCGCTCTGCGCGGACGTGGAGTTTGCGGCGCTGGACGCGACGAGGAGCGAGCCGGAGTTTCTTTCGGCGGCGGTGAAAACCGCCATCGACGCCGGCGTCGGGACGGTCACTCTGTGCGACAGCGCGGGAGCGATGCTGCCGGAGGAATTCGCGGCGTTCGTCAGAGGGCTTTACAGCGCCGTGCCGGAACTTTCGGAGGTTTCCCTCTCGGTCGAATGCTCGGACAAACTCGCGATGGGCGTTGCGATCATTCTTGCGGCGATCGGCGCCGGGGCAGTGCAGATCAAGTGCGGCGTTTGCTGCAAGGAGATCCCCGAACTGCTCGCGGTCTCGAACGTCTTTCGCGCCCGTGCGGACGCGCTGGGGATCACCTCGTCGCTCAAAGGAGAGCTTCTCGAACACACCGCCGGGAAGATCACCGAAGCGCTGACCGGAAAACGGAGCGCGACCACGCCTTTTGAGAACGGCGTGCGCGCCGGGGAGGACTTCTCTCTCGCCCGCACCGACGATATCAACACCGTTTCAAGGTACGTTTCGCTTCTCGGATACGAGCTTTCGGAGGAGGATCTTGCGCACGTTTACGAAAGATTTCTCCAGCTCGCCGAGAAAAAGCACATCGGGGCGAAGGAGCTGGACGCGATCGTCGCAAGCTCTGCGCTTCAGGTGCGCCCGACCTATACGCTGACAAGCTACGTCATCAACAGCGGAAACGTGCTTTCCGCGACGGCGAACATCGAGCTTACAAGAGACGGACAGCCGCTGCGCGGCATCAGCCTCGGAGACGGTCCGATCGACGCGGCGTTTCTCGCCATCGAGCAGATCGTCGGGCATCATTACGAGCTGGACGATTTTCAGATCCAGGCGGTGACCGAGGGGCGCGAGGCGGTCGGCGAGGCGCTGGTGAAGCTCCGGGCGTCCGGCAAGCTCTACTCCGGGCGCGGCATTTCGACCGATATCATCGGAGCGAGCATTCACGCCTACATCAACGCGCTCAACAAAATCTGCTTTGAGAACGCGTAAGCCGATCTGCGAAAGGAGAACAGAAGATGAAATTATCCTTTTCGACCAACCGCTGGAAGGGATTCAGCCTGGACGACTTTATTGAGATCGCCGGGACCTACCGCTTCGACGGCATCGAGATCCACAGCGTCGCCGAATGCGCCGATGAGAATCCTTCCTCGGTCTATCATAAATTCATTGCGGGGAATCTGAAGGTTCCCTGCATCGACCTGACCTCAGACGTCGGCGATCCCGCGCAGCGCGAGCGGGCGAAGGAGGAACTCCTCACCTGCATGGACTGGGCGAAAAAACTGCGGTCGGGATATATCCGGCTGAAGGTGCTGAAGCGGGAGGGCGCGTTTGACGCCGCCGAGGCGTTCGTGCGCGAGACGCTGCCGGAGGCGAAAAAGAACGGGATCGTTCTGCTCGTCGAGACGGTCGGTGAATTTGCCGACACGGCGCATCTGCGGGAATTTCTCGACCGCTTTGCGAGCGGATCGCTCGCGGCGCTCTGGGATCTGCACTATCCCTATACCGTCTGCGGCGAGGATCCGGAGAATACCATCCAGAATCTCGGCGCGTACGTCAAGCACGTTCACATCAAGGATTCCGAGGGAGAGAACGCCTACGCGCTGGTGGGCGAGGGATCGCTGCCGATCGCCGAGATCATGGACGCGCTCCGCTCGGTCAACTACGGCGGTTTCGTCTCGATCGAATGGGATCCGAGCTGGGACAGCGAGATCTCGGATATCGATATCATCTTCACGCATTTCACGAATTATATGAGCCGCTTCGACACCGCGAAATCGCAGACGCCGATCTTCAAGAGCAAGAACGCGCAGAACGGGGTGGGCGAATACGTCTGGCCGAAGTCGCTGATCATCGAGCAGACCTTCTCGCAGGTGCTGGACACGATGGTGAAGTACTTCCCCGATCAATATGCGTTCAAGTACACCACGCTCGACTATACGAGGACCTATTCGCAGTTCCGTGACGACGTGGACACCTTCGCGCGGGCGCTGATCGCGATGGGCGTGCGCAAGGGGAGCCACGTTGCCGTCTGGGCGACGAACGTGCCGCAATGGTTCATCGCCTTCTGGGCGGTGACGAAGATCGGGGGGGTTCTCGTCACGATGAATACCGCCTACAAGATCTACGAGGCGGAATATCTGCTCCGCCAATCCGACACGCACACGCTGATCATGATCAACGGATACAAGGACTCGGATTACAGCGCCATCATGGCGGAGCTCTGCCCCGAACTGGAAGAGAGAAAACCGGGTTCTTCGCTGCACGCGAAGAGACTGCCGTTTCTGCGCAACGTCATCACGGTCGGCTTCTCGCAGAAGGGCTGCCTGACCTGGGAACAGGCGCTCGCGCGGGCGAATGAAGTGCCGATCGAGGAGGTCTACCGGATGGCGGCGGAGGTGGACGTACACGACGTCTGCAATATGCAGTACACCTCCGGCACGACGGGATTCCCGAAGGGCGTTATGCTGACGCACTACAACGTTGTCAACGACGGAAAATGCATCGGCGACCGCATGGATCTTTCCACCGCAGACCGCATGATGATCCAGGTGCCGATGTTCCACTGCTTCGGCATGGTGCTGGCGATGACCTCGTCGATGACGCACGGCGTCACGCTTTCGCCGATCCCCTACTTCTCGCCGAAATCCTCGCTCGCCTGCATCAATCAGGAGCGGATCACCTGCTTCCACGGCGTGCCGACGATGTTCATCGCGATGCTCGAACATCCGGATTTTGCAAAAACCGATTTTCACTATATGCGCACCGGCATCATGGCGGGTTCTCCCTGCCCGGTATCGGTCATGCAGGACGTCGTGAACAAGATGAATATGAAGGAGATCACGATCGTCTACGGACAGACCGAAAGTTCGCCCGGCTGTACGATGAGCTGCACCGACGATCCGATCGACGTCCGCGTCAACACCGTCGGGCGGGCGTTCCCGGAGGTGGAATGCAAGATCGTGGATCCGGAGACCGGCCTCGACTGCCCGGACAACGTGACCGGTGAATTCGTGGCGCGCGGATACAACATCATGAAGGGCTATTACAAGATGCCCAGCGCGACGCGCGCGGCGATCGACAAGGACGGCTGGCTGCACACGGGCGACCTCGCCTGCCGCACGCCGGAGGGGAATTTCAAGATCACCGGGCGGCTGAAGGACATGATCATCCGCGGAGGCGAAAACATCTATCCGAAGGAGATCGAGGAGTTTATTTACACGCATCCCGCCGTCAAGGACGTTCAGGTCATCGGCGTGCCGGATGAGCAATACGGCGAGGAGATCATGGCCTGCGTCATTCTCAAGGACGGGCAGAGCCTCACCGAGGAGGAACTGAAAAAATACGTCGCCGCCAATATGGCAAAGCACAAGGTGCCGCGCTACGTGGATTTCGTGGAGAGTTTCCCGATGAACGTCGCCGGGAAGATCCTGAAATACAAGATGCGCGAGGCGGCGATAGAAAAATACGGACTGCACAAGGCGGCGTCCATCGTTACGGCGTGATATGAAGATCATCGACACGCATTGCCACGTTTATCCCGACCGCATCGCCGACAAGGCGGCGGTCGCCACGCAGGATTTTTACGGACTGCCGAAGGGATTCACCGGAAGCGTCGGAAAACTGCTGGAAAAAGGGAGAGCCGCCGGGATCGGCCATTTCGTGATCAACTCGATCGCGACGACGGCGCATCAGGTCCACGCCATCAACAGCTTCATTGCGGCGTCGGTGCGCGACGGCGGAGGGATCTTCACCGGACTCGGCACGCTGCAGCAGGATCTGACGGACGTGGACGGCGCGATCGACGAGATCCTCTCGCTCGGACTGAAGGGGATCAAACTGCATCCCGATATTCAGCGTTTCCGGCTGGACGACGAATGCGTTTTCGCCTTTTTCGAGGCGGCGCGCGGCAGGCTTCCCTTCCTGCTTCACTGCGGAGACCGCCGCTATGACAATTCCAATCCCGACCGCACCGAAAAACTGCTGAAAGCCTTCCCGGACACGCCGGTGATCGGGGCGCATCTCGGCGGCTGGTCGGTCTGGGAGGACGCCGTTCCGGCACTGCACCGCTATGAAAATTTCATCGTGGACTGCTCCTCCTGCTCGCATTGGCTGGACGACGAACGGATGGTGCGCTACATCCGCACCTACGGCGCCGACCGGGTGATGTTCGGGACCGATTTTCCGCTCTGGGATCCTGCGGAGGAGCTGCGAAAGATCGAACGGCTTCCGCTGACCGACGACGAGCGCGAAAAGATCTTTTATCGCAACGCAAAAGAACTTTACAGAATCGATATGTAAACAATTCATTACAAAATATACACGGAGAACTTCATTATGGCTCTGACCGACGAACTGAATCCTTCAAGAGATATTGCGCGCCGTATCCGCGGAATGCGCGAGATCATGGGGCTTACCCCGGCACAGATGGCGGAAAAGACCGGGACGCAGATCGACGAATATCTGCGCAACGAGGCGGGCGAGACCGACCTTCCCTTCTCGTTTATCCACAAGTGCGCGCTGGCGTTCGGCATCGATATTGCCGATCTGCTGGAAGGGCACAGCCCGCGCCTGACGAGTTATCAGGTCACGCGCGGCGGCAACGGCAAGGTCACGGTGGACGAGGACGGCATTCTGATCAAAAATCTGGCGTCGAAATTTGCCGACAAGATCGCCGAGCCGTATTTCGTCACCTATCAGTATTCGGAGGAACTGCAAGGCCTTCCGATCCGCACGAACACCCACTCCGGACAGGAATTCGACTATATTCTCAGCGGATCGCTGAAGGTGCGCGTCGGAGACCATATCGAGACGCTCGGCGCAGGGGATTCGATCCTCTACAATTCCTCAACGCCGCACGGAATGATCGCCGTCGGCGGAGAGCCCTGCTCCTTTATCGCCATCGTGCTTCCGGGCGAGGATCACGCCGAGGAGAATATCGGCGAGACGATCGCGCGCGCACGGTCGAACGACACGCTGCTCTGCGAGGAATTCGTGGACACGACCGAGGACGAAAACGGCAGACTGCTCGACATTTCGTTCAAGAACACCGAACGCTTCAATTTCGCCTTCGACTGCGTGGACAAGATCGCGGCGAATTATCCCGACAAGCTCGCCATGCTCCATCTCGACCGCGACCGGAGCGAGCGCCGGTTCAGCTTTGCCGACATCCGCAGAGAGTCCAACCGCACGGCGAATTATTTCAAATCGCTCGGCATCAAGCGCGGAGACCGCGTGATGCTGATCCTGAAGCGGCACTATCAGTTCTGGTTCTCGATGCTCGCGCTCGAAAAGATCGGCGCGATCGCCATCCCGGCGACCTACCAGCTCGTCCGACACGATCTCGAATACCGCTTCGACCGCGCCGGCGTTTCGGCGATCGTCTGCACGGCGGACGGCGACGTTTCAAGGCACGTCGATGCGGCGCAGGAGACCTGCCCCGGTCTGAAACTCAAGATCATGGTCAACGGCGCGCGCGAAGGCTGGCATGATTTCAACAGCGAGTACGCCCTGTACAGCGGTCACTTCCGGCGCGAGGAGGACGCCTCCGCGGGAGAAGAGCCTGCCGTGATGTTCTTCACGTCCGGGACGACCGGGTATCCGAAGATCGCCATGCATTCGCATCTCTACGCGCTCGGCCACTTTGTGACCGCGAAGTACTGGCACTGCGTGGAGCGCGACGGACTGCATCTGACCATTTCCGACACCGGATGGGGCAAGGCGCTCTGGGGCAAATTCTACGGGCAATGGCTTTCGGAGGGAGCGGTATTCGTATACGATTTCGACCGATTCGACGCCAACGACATCCTTCCTTTATTCAAGAAATACAATATCACGACCTTCTGCGCGCCGCCGACGATGCTGCGCATGATGATCAAAGAGGACCTCTCGAAATTCGATCTCTCCTCCATCCGCCATATGACGACGGCGGGAGAGGCGCTCAACCCCGAAGTCTCAAAGCAGTTTGAGAAGGCGACCGGGCTGGAGATCATGGAGGGCTTCGGGCAGACCGAGACCACCCTCTGCATCGGCAATTTGGTCGGCACCAAGCCGCGCCTCGGCTCGATGGGACTTGCCTCGCCGCAATACGACGTGGACATCGTGGACGAGAACGGACAGTCGGTCCCGGTCGGCGAAACCGGCGAGATCGTCATCCGCACGTCAGGCAAGAAACCGGTCGGTCTCTTCGGAGGCTACTACCGAGACGACGGCGTGACCGCCGAGGTCTGGCACGACGGACTCTATCACACGCGCGACACGGCTTGGCGGGATGAGGACGGTTACTTCTGGTACGTCGGGCGCGTGGACGACGTGATCAAGTCCTCCGGCTACCGCATCGGGCCGTTCGAGATCGAAAACGTGATCATGGAACTTCCCTACGTTCTGGAATGCGGCGTTTCCGCCGAGCCGGACGAGATCCGCGGGCAGGTCGTCAAGGCCTCGATCGTCCTGACGAAGGGGACCGAGCCGACCGAGGAACTGAAAAAAGAGATCCAGAATTACGTCAAGACGCATACCGCGCCGTATAAATATCCGCGTATCGTGGTCTTCCGGGACGAGCTGCCCAAGACCATCAGCGGAAAGATCCAGCGAAATAAACTCTGATATTTTCTCGAAAAACTCTTGACAAGAAAAAAAGGATGTGCTATAATTTCGGTATAAAGACGTTGACGGAGAGGGTATGAGACTTTCTTCCTGCAGAGAAGCGGCGGGTGGTGCGAGCCGCCGGAGGAGATCTCACGGATACCTGTAGCTCCCGAGTCGGAAGGAAGAAAGCCGCGCCTCTTTGCGGTCAGTAGAACCTTCCCGTCCTGCCGCGTGAAGGCATGGGGCTTGATCGAGCCCGAGAGAGGTCCGGGAAACCGGGCAATTTGAGTGGTACCGCGGGTAATTTTTTTGCTCGTCTCAAAGAACACATTCTTTGGGGCGGGCTTTCTGCTTTTATGCCCCGGATCGGAAAGGAAAACACGCTATGAATCATGTTACCGGACTGGACGCCAAGATCCGCGAAATGGCCGAGCGTATCCGCGAGCTGCGCGAGATCGAAAACCTCACGCCGGCAGAGATGGCGGTCAAGACCGACGTATCGGTCGAGGAATACCTCGCCTGCGAAGAAGGCCGCTCGGATCTGAACTTCGCTTTCATTTACCGCTGCGCTCTGGCGTTCAACGTGGACGTTACCGATATCATCGAAGGAAGCAGCCCGCGCCTCGCCTCCTTTACCGTGACGAGAAGCGGCAAGGGACAAAAGATCGAGCAAGCGCACGGCATGGAGTATTATAACCTCGCCGCCGCCTTCCGCAACCGCATCGCCGAGCCGCTTCTGGTGAACGCCGCCTACCGCAAGGAGGCGGAGGAGCGCCCGATCGAGCTGACGACGCACGAAGGGCAGGAATGCGATATCGTCATCCGCGGCGCGCTGACCGTTCAGGTCGGAGAGCACAAGGTCACCCTGCACGAAGGCGACAGCATCTATTACGACAGCGGAACGCCGCACGGTATGGTCGCCACCGAGGGGGCGGACTGCCTCTTCTACGCGATGGTCCTGAATCCCTCCGGCGCGCCGATCCCCGAACTGACGCCGCAGAAAGCGCACCCGGACACGACCGTTCATCCCGACACGACGGGAGACGGGCCGATGGTCTATGACAAATGGGTGAACGCCGAGGTAGACGAAAACGGTCTTTTGACGAAGATCTCCTTCAATAACCCCGAAAAATTCAATTTCGCGTTCGACGTGGTGGACGAGCTCGGCAGAACGAAGCCGGACAAACTCGCCATGCTCCACATCAGCCGCGACAAGGAAGAGCGCCGCTTCACCTTCAAGGACATGAAGAAGTACTCCTCCCAATGCGCGAATTATTTCAAATCGCTCGGCATCAAGCATGGAGACCGCGTGATGCTGATCCTGAAGAGACACTATCAATTCTGGTTTGCGATGCTCGGACTGAACAAGCTCGGCGCGATCGCCATTCCGGCGACCAACCAGCTGCTCGAACACGACATCGAATACCGCATCAACAAAGCCGGGATCGAAACGGTCATCTGCACGGCGGACGGAGAAACGGCGGAGCAGGTCGATCGCGCGGCGGAAAAATGCCCCGGGCTTCTGCGCAAACTGATCGTCAACGGCAAGCGCGAGGGCTGGCGGAGTTTCGACGAGGAATATCCGCTTTACAGTTCGCATTACGAACGGGGGGAGGACGCCCCCTGCGGCTCCGACCTGATGCTGATGTTCTTCACCTCCGGCACGACCGG
>CADBPA010000007.1 GCA_902796505.1 uncultured Ruminococcus sp. | reverse complement strand
ATAGACCTTTTCTCAGATTAAATGCAGTTTTTTTCATATTAAATGCAACCTCCCCGACTACTGTTGCATTTACTTTGAGAATTTACGTTTCCCGAAAATCCGCGGCGCGCGGGGCGTGCGGAACAAAACGGCTTGACATTTGCGCCAAATCGTGTATAATATAGGGGAGAATGAAACGGTACGCGGCGAAAGCCGGAGAAAGGAGGCGCGATATGGTCGTTTATCACGGCGGAGAAGACCTCTCCCCCTGCGTTGCGGCGCTCGGATTTTTTGACGGCGTGCATCTCGGCCACCGCGCGCTTCTCGCCGAGGCGAAAGCGGAAGCAAATCGGCTCGCGCTTCCCCTCGCCGTACTGACCTTTCCGTCGGACAGCCCGATCAAGCAGGGCGCGCCGCGCATTTACGGCGACGGGGAAAAGCTGCTCCTGCTTTCGTCCTGCGGCGCGGACGAAGTCTATTTCTGCGATTTCAACGCCGTCCGGGATATGGAACCGGAAGAATTCGTGCGGAAGATCCTCGTCGGAAAACTGCACGCGAAGGCGGCCGTCTGCGGCTTCAATTTCCGCTTCGGAAAAGCCGCCGGGGGAGACGCCGCGCTCCTTGCGAGGCTCGCCGGGGCGCAGGGATGCCGGGCGATCGTCCTGCCGCCCTATCGCGCGGAGGGGGGGATCCTCTCGGCGACGAAGATCCGCTCGGCGCTGGCAGCCGGCGAGATCGGCCGGGCGAATTCCCTGCTCGGCGCGCCCTATTTTCTGCTCGGCAGCGTGCGCCACGGGCGCGGCTTCGGGCACACGATCGGTCTGCCGACCGCGAATTTCGATCTGCCGGGCGATCTGATCCTGCGCCGCGGCGTCTATCGGACGGCGGTGGTGATCGGAGAGGAAAAGCTTCCGGCGCTGACCAACATCGGCGTCTGCCCGACCTTCGGGGTGCGCGCGCTGCACGCGGAGACCTTCATCCCCGGCTTTTCGGGCGATCTTTACGGCAGGGATTTCCGCCTCGATTTTCTCGGATTTTTGCGGGATGAGCGCGTCTTCCCTTCCGCGGAAGAACTGAAAAAGCAAATCAATGTTGACATTTTGACGGCAAACGAGCAAAACGAAGCCGATCTCTATTACAAAAAGGAAGAAGTAAAATGGCAGGAAGCTGGACAAAACTTACCGCGGTGACCGACACCGCGCATCTCGATACGGTATCGGCGATCATGAGTATGCTCTCGAACGGGCTGATGATCGAGGATTACAGCGATTTTTCGCTGGACGGCATGTACGGCGCGCTGGTGGACGACGCGATCCTGAACGCCGATCCGAACGAGGCGAAGGTTTCGCTTTTCGTGCCGGAGGAGAAGAATCTCGCCGAATACCGCGCCTTTCTCGACGAGCGCTTCGCCGCCGAGAAGATCCCCGTCCGCATCGAGCTTTCGGGGATGGCGGAGGAGGACTTCGCCGAAGCGTGGAAGAAGTACTACTCCCCGATCCCGCTCGGAAGGATCACCGTCGTTCCGGCGTGGATGGATTACGAAGAAGCGCCCGGCGAGGTCGTCATCCGGATGGATCCCGGTATGGCGTTCGGCACCGGAACGCACGAGACGACGAGGCTCGTCCTTCGCCTGATGCAGGACGAGGATCTTTCGGGCAGGCGGATGCTCGACGTCGGCTGCGGATCCGGCATTCTCTCGATCGCGGCGGCAAAGCTCGGCGCGAAGGAATGCTTCGCCTACGATATCGATCCGGTCGCCGTCCGGGTGGCGAAGGACAACGCCGAAAGCGGCGGTTTTGAAAATATTCACGTCGGCGTATCCGACCTGCTCGCCGGCGTCGACCGCACGGGCGGCAAATTCGATTTCTGCACGGCGAACATCGTCGCCGACATCATTCTCCGGATGCTCCCGGATATGCGCAGCGTCCTGAAAGACGGCGCGCCCCTGATCCTCTCCGGCGTGATCGAAAAGCGCGCAGAGGATATCCGCGCCGCGGCGAAGGCGTGCGGTTACAGGATCGAAAAAGAGCTGACCGAAAACGACTGGATCGCCTTCCTGCTTCGCTGATCATCTGTATTTTGCAAAGAATTCTTTGCAAAATCATCGCTTTCCATTGATTTTATCCGCAAAAAGGAGAAAGACCGGATGCCGAAATTTTTCGTTTCCCCGGAGCAGATCGAGGAGGATCGCCTCTTCATTCTCGGCGAGGACGCGCGTCATATCGCAAGATCGCTTCGCATGGCGGCAGGCGAGACCGTCACCGTCTCGGACGGCAGAGGGGAGGACTTTCTCTGTCGGCTGGACGTCATCCGCGACGAGCGGTGCGAATGCCGTATTCTTCGCCGCACCCCCGCCGCCGGTGAGCCGCCGGTATCGGTCACGCTCTGCATGGCGTATCCGAAGGGGGATAAGCTCGAAACAGTCATTCAAAAGGCGGTGGAGCTCGGCGCGAGCCGTATTCTCCCCTTCGAGTCCTCGCGCTGTATCAAGCGGCCGCCCGCCGAAAAGGCCGAAAAGATCCTCGCCCGGCTCTCGCGCATCGCCGAGGAAGCCGCCAAACAATGCGGCAGAGGCAGAATTCCCGAAGTCCTGCCGCCGGCCTCCTACGCCGGAATGCTCGCCGTCGCCGGAGAATGCGACCTTCCGCTCTTCTGCTACGAGGGCGAATGCGGCTCGGCAAACTCGCTGAAAGCCATTCTGGACGGCGCGAAAGATCCTTCGTCGATCGCCGTCGTGGTAGGCGCGGAGGGCGGATTTTCCCCCGAAGAGGCGGAGCAGGCAAAAGCCGCCGGACTCCTCCCGGTCGGGCTCGGTCCGCGCATCCTCCGCTGTGAGACCGCGCCGAGTTACGCGCTTTCCGCGATCAGTTATCGCTTCGAGCTCTGACCTTCCCCCTCTCACCCTGCGATTTCTCCCGCGCTCTGCGCGGTTCTCCACGTTTGCATATCAAAATCCCGGCTGCACCGATATGCGCAGCCGGGATTTTTTCGCTTTGATCTTATTGGGTTTTTGCCGTTTCTCTCCCCCGATCCGGAGAAAAACGGAGGGGGATCACTTCGCCGCTTTGGCCGCTTCGGCGTAGCGCAGGAAGGCGGCGGCAAGGTCCGCCATTTCGGGCGAGGTGTTTTCGCGGCAATAGGCGGCGTAGGCGGCAAGGGTGTATCTGCCGATCTCGGTGAATGCCGTCTCGCCGTCGGGGCGGATCTCGATGCTCACGCCTTCGGCAAGCGTGCTGACGCCGACGTCCGAAAGAACGACCGAGGCGGTACTGCCCGACAGGGTGAAATCGGATTTTTTAGGCTTTCCGTCGGCGGTATAATAGATGCGGAGCGCGCCCTTGAAACCGTCCTTGATATAGAGGATCAGGTCGGGCGAGGCGTCCAGATCGAACGCCGCGCCGAGGACGGCGGCGTTTTCCCCGATGCGCTCTGCGTCGGTCTCGGTAAGCGACGGCAGCAGGGACGATACCCCGGCGACGAACGCCGAAAGTTCTTCCGGCGCGGAGCCGTTGAAGTACTTTGCGCTCGCCTCGGCGTACGCCATGGCGGCGGCGATCAGCGCCTTGTCTTTCTCGGCGATCTCCTCTCTTGCGAGAGCCTCCTTCGCGTAATCGAGGACCGAGAAGGAGATCGTCTGCTCCATAAATTCGCCGCTTTCGTCCACGACGATGCGGAAGGTCGCCGCCCGCGTCACGTCATTGGAGGGGATCTCGACCTGAATGCGGTCGTATGCGACGCCGTCCAGCTCGATCTCGGTGCGGGAGAAGCGTTTTCCGCGCTCGTCGGTGATATCCGCGATCTGCTGATATTTCGGAACGAAGAATTGGAGGATGAAGTCGGAGGAGAGCGCGACGTTGTGTTTCAGCCCGACGACGTCGGCGGCAAAGGCGATCAGATTCGGCTTGAAGATCACGCTTTCCTGCAGGTTTTCGGTCACGCCGTCCCAGCCGTCGATCTCCTGATAGGCGACGCTAGAGCGGTAACCGGTCGTGCGGATGCGCGTGCCGACGTAAACGGCGTCGCCGCCCTTGACGTAGGTCTCGTTCAGCTTGTTGCCGCCGCTAAGGTCCATCCAGGTCACCCGGACGGTCTCGCTTCCGGTCCCGTACTCGGTCAGATCGTCGAGCGTAAACCGCTCGTCCTGATAATCGTAATATTTCCCGTCCTCGCGGGTGTCGTCATAACAGCAGGGGTCGGGGAAGGTGATATCGCATTGCACGCGCTTGCGGTTGAGCGCGCGGAGGACGCCCTCCGCCATAACGATGTTCGGATGCTCTCCGATCTGCGAATAGGCGTTCCCGGCGCCGACGACCAGTTTGCCGAGCAGAGCGCCCTCGCCGGTCATCGAATAGTTGCCGACCGTGTTGGTCACGACCAGCGTGCCGTGCTCGTCGATCTGGTTGACGATCGTATTGCCGCTCAGCGCGCAGAAGAGGCGGCAGTTGTCCACGTAGACGACCTTATCCACGATGGGCGAGCTGTCGGAGGTAGTGCGCAGATGGAACATTGCGCGGTTGATCGGCGAGAAGGTCTCGTAGCCCTTGACGGTGATATAGACGTCCGAATTGCGCACGGCGCAGGAGCCGCCGTAGGTGCGGATGACGAAGAGGGCGGAGCTGTCGGCGACCTCGCCGTGCGCCGTCACGCCGTCGAACAGGATCGAGCCGCCCGCGCTGGGATCGCTCGCCGAGATCATAACGCCGCCGCGCATCGTCAGATTCGCGCCGGGATGGCCTTCATAGCTGCCGACGGAAAGGGTGTTGCTCTCGCCTTCCATGCCGAAAATGCCCGCCGACCAGCTGTAATGGCTGGCGTTTTTCAGCGAAGGAACGTCGGGATTGCCGAGAACGTCGCGCTCGTTCAGCAGACCGCCCGGCCGCGAGGAAAAGAGGACCAGACCGCCGCGGCTTTCAAGAAAATGGAACAGATACCATTTCGCCGTCTGCTGGAGCTTATATCCGTTCAGGTCAAACTCGACCTTGCAGTCGCCGGGGATCAGCAGGCTGTGCCCGATCGCGAAGGATTCGGAGAGCGCGCGGACTTCTTCCGATACCGGATAACCGTCGTGCGGAATGACGATATCCGCCGTCAGAATGAACCGCCGGTCGGGGCGGAGGAAGAGATCGTCCTGCAGCTCGGTCAGGCTGCTGCCGCCGCGGTAGTCGTACACGACGCCTCGTCCGGTTTCCACCGCTCGGCGCGTGACGTAGAGATAGTCGGTCTCCTCCTCGGCGTAAAGCGGACGGCAGACGCCGCTCGCCCGGTCGTACGACCACTCTCCGGTGGCGGCCATTCCGGTGAAGCTTCCGTCCTCATTCGGACGGGCGTAACGCTCGATGACCAGAGCGCTCGCCTCTTCGGGAACGGCGCTTCCCTGCGGCGT
The DNA here is from genome assembly GCA_902796505.1 of uncultured Ruminococcus sp. GTDB lineage: Bacteria > Bacillota > Clostridia > Oscillospirales > CAG-272 > UBA1740. The sequence goes on along the minus strand of CADBPA010000007.1, from coordinate 2,914 downwards.
CTCAAAGCAGACCTCGTCGGTATAGTATAGCGGACACCAGCGCAGCGTATCGGTCTCCGTACCGTCCGCCGCGGCAGAGAGCGCAAAGATCGCCGGGATCAGCAGCAGCGCAAAGAGAAACAGCGGGATCCAACCGCGGCGCCTGCGGAAAGCGCCGGTTCTGCGGTCTGTTTTTTCGTTCATGGGAAGTTCTCCTTTCGGGGAAAAATCGATCGATCATGAAAATCTTATCTATATTATACATAAGAAAGAAAATCTTTTCAATTGACAAATCCGCAGAAAATTCCCGAACGTTTCTGTGAAAAAATCACAAAGCCGCAAAGAAGAGACCGGCGGGGCGGATCCGGATATTCCCTTGTTTTTTGCGCCGGATCCTCCCCGCGCTTTTCAAAAACTCTTTGTAGAATCCCTGATATTTGCCCGATTTTGTAAATAATTCTTTTCATATATAGCATATGATCCGCTTTTTCGCCAAAAAAAGAAGACCGCGCCCCGACAAAAGGGCGCAGCCTTGTAGGAAGATGTTTCGGATCATGCGAGCGGTCGACCGCCGGAAATTATTTTGCCGATCTTGCCTCGTAGGAGGTCACGCCGAGGACGGTCTCGCCGTCGATCTGGAGCGCGCAGGGCGCGTCAAACTCGACCTTGATCTGCTTGCCTTCGAGGATCTCGACCATCTCGGTGTGCTTGATATGCTCGCCCTTGAAGATCGAGGGGAAAACGACCAGCGTTTTCAGCTTGCCGGAGCCGTGGAGAACGACCAGCGAAAGTTTGCCGTCCTTGTTCAGGCGGTCCTGCGCCGGAGCGATATCCATTCCGCCGCCGTAGTATCTTCCGTTCATCGCCGGAGCGAGCCAGACCTTCTTATATTCCTTCGTCACGCCGTCCACCGTCACCTTGGCGTTGGCTGGCTTGAAGTGGAAGAGCAGACCTTTGATGGCAATGCCGGCGTAGTTGATCTTCTTGCCGGGATCGGTCTCTTTCATCTTGTCGCCGACCTCGCAGCAGTAGCCGTCGATGCCGTAGCCGATCCCGTTGAGGAATTTGCAGGTCTTGCCCTTGACGGTGACCGTCGGCAGATCCTTCATATACGGCGCGAAATCGACCATGCCGTCCTTCGCCTTATCCTCAACGTCGTGGAAGAAATCGTTTCCGCTTCCCGCCGGGGCATAGAGGATCTCAAAGGGATAATCCTTGTCCTCGACGCCGTTGACAAAGCGGTTCAGCGTTCCGTCGCCGCCGGTGAGGATCAGCCGGTCCTCCGCCGTCAGAGAATCCATATAGTCCTGATAGTTTGCGAGCTTCGTCACGTCGTCAAAGATCGCGCCTTCCAAAGAGGCGAAGTGCTCGCGTGCGTTTTTCTCGCCGTTTCCGTTGTCGGCAAGAGCGTTAAAAAGAATATGTATCATAAGGAGTCGTCCTTTCTTAAAATTCTGTATGACCGGGGGCGTGCGGCGTTTTCGCGGCGCAGAGGCGACCCGTGTATCGTTTTTCTCTATCAGGAATCGAAGCGGAACACCTGCGTCAACTTGCTCTGCGCGCCGGTTTCGGGATCCATTTCAAGTTCGAGAATATCGTCCATATACTCGTTCCACCGAGCAACGACCTCGCTCTTGCCCTGCACCTCGGCGGCGTATTTTGCGCCGTATTTGCATTCATAATAACCGAAGAGCCGGTCTCCGACGTTCCAGATCGAATAATTCGTGATGCCCGCGTCGGCAAGCACCTGTTTCATTTCCGGCCAGATCTCGTCGTGGCGGCGGATATATTCCTTGATATCGCCCTTCACGCGGCCGCACCAGGCGTATTTTTCAAATTGCCCTTTTTCCATGCTTTTTGCTCCTTTTTGTCGGATTTCCTTTTCTTCCCTATCATAAAAGCCTATTCTAAACTGAAACGAAACTCCGAAAAAAAGAACCCGAAGCCGAAGCTTCGGGGAAATTTCAAAGGACGTTCTGCAGAAACTCGATGACGTTCTCGCCGGCGATGCGCGAGACGGTCGCCGCCGGGTAGTGCGAGAGGAGAAGATCGCAGAGGCGGTCGTGAATACTGCCGCCGTCCGGCGCAAACCCCTCCGGGTATTCCTCGATCCCGTCAATATCGCAGCCGAAGGCGAGCGCGCGGTCTCCGAGATGCGAGAGCGCGTAGTCCACGTGCCGGAGAATATCCTCTCCGTTCGCCCTGCCGGACGAGGAGAGAAAGTCGGGGCAGAGATTCAGCCCGATCACGCCGCCGCGCGAGACGATCTTCTCCGCCATCGGCAGGGTGAGATTGCGCGGACTGTCGGTCACGGCGCGGAAGTTCGAGTGCGTGGCGAGGATCGGCGAGCCGACCGTCTCGAACAGTTCGTCAAAACTGCGGTCGGAAAGATGCGAAACGTCGAGCGTGATGCCGAGGTCCTCCGCCGTCCGCGCAAGCTTTCTGCCCTCCTCGGTCAGGCCGCCGTCGTCTTGATCCCACGCGCCGGAGGCAAGCTCGTTCGTATCCCAGCAAAGCCCCAGCACGCGCAGACCGGCGCGGTGCAGCGTCAGAAGCTCCTCGCTGTCGGCAAACAGACCGCCGCCCCCTTCGATCGAAAGCAGCGTTCCGGGAAGCCCGGAATCGACGGCGCGGTTGAGTTCGAGCGCACGATCCACCCGGACGAGCCGGTTGCGGCGCGTCTCGCAGAGATAGATATCGAGATAGCGGATGAGTTGTTTGCGCCGCTCCTCCGCCGGCCGCCCCTCCGCGGGAACGAACAGCGCGGCAAATTGCAGAAACGGCTCTCTCGCTGAAACGTTGTAGTCCGAGATCAGCCCCTTCTCCGCCGAAACCGACAGAATGCTGTCGCAATGCATATCCGCGATCATAAAAGCCCTCCGAAAGATAGGATGCTATTATTATACGCTACCGATGGGGAAATGTCAAGCGCGGT
>CADBPA010000006.1 GCA_902796505.1 uncultured Ruminococcus sp. | reverse complement strand
GGAGGAGAGGATCGAGTCCTCCGCCGCCTGCTTTTTGTTGTACGCCGCCATCGTGTCGGCGATCCCGAAGAGCGCGAAGGCGATCAGCGAGAGAAAGATCGTCATCACCAGCCGGAATTTCTTGTATTTCAGCCCGGAGGCGCCGATACGGATCGCGTTTTTCATCGGGAGTCTCGAGGGGATGAACTTCGGCGGCGCGCCGGCGTAGGGAGCGTCGTCTTCTTTCGTCTGTGAAAAGGAGGACGCCGCGCCTTCCTCGCCGATCCCTGCCGAGGCGCGGATGCCGGCGTTCAGCCGCCCGTCGCCGGAGAGAAAGAGATCGCCCTTGTGCGCGGCGAGATAGGCGTTGATCTGCCGGACGTCCTCGTCGGTCAGCCGGTATCCGCCCTTGATGCGGATCAGATCGCCGCTCACCCGGTCGATCCCGTCGCTGATCTTCTCGCCCTCGACCGTCTGCCGCGTGACGTCCGAGAGAATGCGGCCGTCCGAAAGTTCGACGATCCGGTCGGCGTATTTTTCGGCAAACTCTCTGTCGTGCGAGACGACGATGACGAGTTTCTCTTTGGAAAGCTCCTTCAGCGCGTCGAAGATCGCCTTTCCGGTCGTCGAATCGAGCGCGCCGGTCGGCTCGTCCGCCATAATGATTTCCGGGGATTTGACGAGGGCGCGCGCGATCGCGACGCGCTGTTTCTGTCCGCCCGAAAGCTCGTTCGGTTTGCGGTCGGCGTAGCCGAGCAGATCGACGCGCGAGAGGATCTGCTCCACCGCCGCGCTGTCGGCTTTCCTGCCCTGCAACTCGAGCGCGAGGGCGATATTCGCTCCGACCGTGAAGTCCTCAAGAATGTTGTATTCCTGAAAAATAAAGCCGATGAAGGTGTTGCGGTAGGCGTCAAAGTCCGCCCCGGTGAAATTCGCGGAGGATCTTCCGCGGATCAGGATCTCGCCCTCGTCCATGCGGTCGAGTCCGCCGATGACGTTCAGCAGCGTGGATTTTCCGCTCCCGGATTTTCCGAGAATGATGACCATTCCGCGCTCCGGAAAGCGCAGGGAAAGATCGTCCAGCGCGCGGGTACTCACACCGCTTTTGGAGCGATAGATCTTAGTTACGTGTCTGATTTCCAGCATAATATCTCCTGTTTTGTAAACAATAATAAGAAAATCCCGCGCATAACGGCGGGATCTTCTGCTTTCAGAAGGTGACGATCGTCGTCTGCTCCATGGAAAGGGATCCTTCTTTTATGATGCCGTCCGCGCTGACGAAATATTCAAGCGAGCGGATCTTTCCGTCCTCGATGACGAAGGTGTAGCTGACGTACGCCTCGTCGATCTCCAGAAATTCGTCCGGCAGAAGGCTACCGTCCGGCGAGAGGCACTCGAAGGTGATCCTGCCGCCGTCCTGCTCGACGCGGTCGGGCTTGGCAAGCGAGAACTGCCCGGCGTTCGCAAGCGCCGCGATCTTCGCCTTCGCCTCGGCGTCGGTCATGCGCTCCTCGTGCGTTCCGTAGGAATCGCCGTCTGCGATATGGTCGGTGATCTCCTTTCCCGCCGTATAGTAGCGGTCGAAGGTCACGCCGTCGATCCGCTCGATATAACGGTAAAGATAGACGCCGTTTTCCTCTTTCGCCTCGACCGTCGCCTCAGACGAGATCTCGCTCGTTTTTCCGTTGACGGTGCGCGAACCGCTCGTCGCACAGGAGAAGGAGAGATCGGTTTTCTGTGAAAGATCGTAGATCTTCGCGGCGCAGTCGTCGATGAGGAGCAGATCCCCGGTCTTCCGGTAGCCCGAAAGGTCGGGAAGCGAGACCGCCGCGCGGTCGTACTCCGAATAACCGGTCTCGACCGTGAAGGTCAGATCCTCTTTGTCAAAGAAAATACGGACGAGGCTGCTTTCCACGATCCCGGCGCGGTCGATGCGGACGGTGGTCTCCGCCCCCGTGACGGTCGCTCCGGCGAAAGCGATATTTCCGGCAAATCGCGCGCGCAGCTCTTCCACGCGCTCGCCCGCCGTTCCGGTGAAGACGATCCTGCGCGTTCCGCTTTCATCGACCGTGCAGGTCACCCCTTCGGCGGAGTTCAGCTCGGAGAGAAAATTCTGCCGTGTGCCATCGGCGCCGAGTTCGGCGCGATAGCGTTCCGCGTCGGTCTCGCTGTAAAGTTTTCGCGTGCCGTCCGAAAGGAAGGTCACGCCGCGGAAATATCCGGAAGACTCCTCTTCCCGATAGACCGATCCGGCCTGCCGGATCGCGGTCGAGGTCTGCCTCGAACAGGCAAAATCTTCGTCCGAGCGCAGCGAGGTATAGTCGGTCTCGATCTTCACCGTGTAATCGGTCGTGACGCCGTCCAGCGGAAAGCGCAGGGAGAGCAGGACCGTCTCGCGGTAGGAATCGGCTTTTGCAAACGCCGCGCGCGCCTCCTGCGCCGCGTCCAGCGCGAGCTGTTTTTGGTCGGCGGACGAGGGGGAGCCTTCGTCCTGCCCCGGCTTTTTTTCATCGTTGTTCTCCTTGTTCCATCCGCACCCCGAAAGGAGCAGAAGCGAGATCAGGAGCAGCGCCGCGAGCGCCTTTGCGATGCCTCTTTTTTTCATGGGAGATCTCCTTATGAAAGAATCAGAGTTTTTCAAAATCCTGCGCGCCGTGTTTGCAGAGCGGGCAGACGAAATCTTCCGGCAGCTCCTCGCCCTCGTAGACGTATCCGCAGACCTTGCAGACCCAGCCCTTTTTGCCCTCGGTCTCCGGCTTCGGCTTGACCTTGTCCTGATAATAGGTGTAGGTCATCGTCTCCTTGTTGTTGATCGAGCGCGCCTCGGTCACCCGGCAGATGAACATCCCGTGCGTGTCGAGATCGACGTACTGCTCGACCTCGAGCGACATATAGGCGTTGACCACCTCGTCGAGGACGGCGAGCCCGTTCGCCGAGAGCGAATAATCCTTGCGGTCGGCAAACTTGTCGGTATTTCTGCCCGAACGGAAGCCGAACGCTTCAAAGATCGCAAACGGCGCTTCGGTCGTCAGGCAGTTGACGTTCATTTTTCCGGTCTTCTGCACGATATGGTGCGAGTAATTCTGCTTGTTGATCGTGACGGCGATGCGGTTCGGCGCGCTCGTGACCTGCGAGACGGTGTTGACGATCAGGCCGTTGTGCCGCTCTCCGTCGAAGGTCGTGACGACGTAGAGGCCGTAGCCGATCTTGAACATCGCGGTCGGATCGTTCTTCGGCGTCTTGTCCGCCTTGGCGATGTAGTCGCGGCAGAGTTCGTCCGCAAGCGCCGCGATCTGCTCCTTGCTTTCGGCGTTCAGCGCCGAGAGGATGCGGACGGTCGCGTCGGTATAGGTGAGGTCGCATTTTTCGAGCATCGCGCGCATTCCCTTGGTCGCCATCGGCGCCCAGCTGCCGTTTTCGATGAAGCCGACGGTGCGTTTTTTGAATCCGCGCTCGCAAAGCTCGGTCAGGAAGGTGTGCATGAAGGGATAGATCTCGGCGTTGTAGGTGGTCGTGGCAAAGACGACCTTCGAGAGGCGGAACGCCTCCGCCACCGCGTCCGACATTCTTCCGCGCGCGAGATCGAAGACGACCGTCTCGGGGCATCCGCGCTCCTTGAGCTTTTCGGCGAGCAGAAGCGCCGCCTCCTTCGTGTGTCCGTAAACCGAGGTGTAGGCGATCAGAACGCCGTCGTCCTCCGGCGTGTAGGACGACCAGAGGTCGTAGAGGTGCAGATAATAGCCGAGGTCCTCCGAAAGCACCGGGCCGTGCAGCGGGCAGATCATCCGGATATCCAGCCGGGCGGCCTTTTTCAGCAGCGCCTGCACCTGCGCGCCGTATTTGCCGACGATGCCGATATAGTAGCGGCGCGCCTCGTCCTTCCACGCGTCAAGCTTTTCCTCGCCCGCGCCGAACTTTCCGAATCCGTCCGCCGAGAAGAGGATCTTGTTTACGTCGTCGTAGGTGACGATGACCTCCGGCCAATGCACCATCGGGGCGGTATAGAAGGTCAGGGTGTGCCGTCCGAGGCAGAGCGTCGCTCCCTCGCCCACGACGAGCCGGCGGTCTTCGTACTCCTCGCCGAAGAAATTCTTCATCATGGCGAACGCCTTCGCCGAAGCGACCACGGTCGCCGTCGGGTAATTTTTCAGAAAAACGGCGATATTCGCCGAGTGATCCGGCTCCATATGCGAGACGATCAGATAATCCGGCGTTCTGCCGGCGAGGGCTTCCGCGAGCCGGTCGAGCCACTCGTGGGTGAAGTGCTGATCCGCCGTGTCGAGTACGGCGATCTTTTCGTCGCGGATCAGGTAGGAATTGTAGGTCATGCCGTCCGGCACCGGATACTGGCCTTCAAAAAGGTCGATCTTGCGGTCGGTCACGCCGATATCGTACAGGTCTTTTGCGATTTCTTTCATGGAAAACTCCTTTACGTATAATTGGGATTCGGTGTGCATAGGATAGAAACAAATTCATCCTCGGAGGAAATCAAATGAGCAAAATCGGTCGTTTTTTCAAAAAGATCCAACCTTATCTGCTGTTCTGCGCCCTCTCGCTCGGCGTAGGACTTCTGTCGGTCCTGCTGACGCGGGAGAATATGACGCTCTACGACGAGGTGGTGAATCCCCCTCTGACGCCGCCGGGCTGGCTCTTCCCGATCGCGTGGGGGCTGCTTTACGTCCTGATGGGCGTCGGCGCGGCGAGAGTTTACGAAAAGCGGACCGACGATCCGCCTGCCGCGAAAGACGCCTTCGCCTTCTTCGGCATGAACCTTTTCGTCAACTTCGCATGGAGCATCATTTTCTTCAACTACCGCGCCTTCTGGTTTGCCTTCGTCTGGCTTCTGTTCCTGCTTGCGGTCATCATCCGCATGACGGTCGCCTTCGCGAAGCTCGATAAGGTCGCGGCGTACCTGCAGATCCCCTATATTCTCTGGGTGACCTTCGCAGGCTACCTGACCGCCGGCATCGCGGTGCTGAACTGACGGTCAGAGGAACCGCTCGATATCGGCTTTCAGCTTCGCCGTTTCGGCGTCGGCTGCCTCGCGGCTCTCCGCGTTGACCGAAATGTAGATCTTGAGCTTCGGCTCGGTGCCGGAAGGCCGCGCGACGAGCGAGCAGTGTCCGGCGAGGAAAAATTTGATCACGTCCGACTTCGGCAGGCCGTAAAGCCCCTTGCCGAAGTCCTCTTTTTTCTCGACCGCCCTGCCGCCGAGCGACGGAATATCGGCGCGCAGAGACTGCATGATCGCCTTCATCCTTCCGAAGCCCTCCGCGCCCTCGAAGGCGTAGGAGGTGCAGGTGTTTTTCGTGTAGCCGTATTCGGCGTAGAGGCTCTGAAGCTTCTCCCAAAGCCCGATCCCCTGCGCTTTGTAAAAGGCGAACATCTCGCAGATGAGCAGCGAGGCGTTCACGGCGTCCTTGTCGCGCACGTAACTGCCCGAAAGATAGCCGTAACTCTCTTCAAATCCGAAAATATAGGCGTCGGCGCGGCCTTCCGCTTCGAGCTTCGCGATCTGCTCGCCGATGTATTTGAATCCGGTCAGCACGTTGACCGTGCGCACGCCGTAGTGCTCGGCGATGCGGTCCGCCATATCGATGGTCACCACCGTCTTGACGATCGTCGCCCCCTCCGGCATTCTGTGATTTGCGATCCGGCGCGAGCAGATATAGTCGAGCAGGAGCATTCCGGTCTCGTTTCCGGTCAGAAGCGTCATCTCGCCCGCCCCGTCGCGCACGGCGATGCCCACGCGGTCGCAGTCCGGATCGGTCGCCAGCAGAAGATCGGCTTTTTTCTCTTCGGCGTAGCGCACGCCGAGTTCCATCGCCTCCCGGATCTCCGGGTTCGGGTAGGGGCAGGTCGGGAAATTCCCGTCCGGCGCCTCCTGCTCCTTGACGACGGTGATATTCGTGAATCCGCTCTCGGAGAGCGCGCGCAGCACCGGGCGCAGACCGGTTCCGCAGAGCGGGGAATAGACGATCGAAACGTCCTTGTCCGCCCGGTCGGCGGGCGTCAGCATCGACTGCGCCTTGACCTCCCCGATGAAATCGGTATAGACCTGCTCCGGGATATAGCGGATCTTTCCCTCGGCGAGCAGAGCGTCGAAATCCCCCTGCTTTACGCCGTCGAACAGATCGATCCTTCCGATCCGCAAAAGCACCTCTCCCGCCGCCGCCTCGGTCATCTGGCAGCCGTCCTCGCCGTAGACCTTGTAACCGTTGTACTTCGACGGATTGTGCGACGCCGTTACCATTACGCCGGCGGCGCATCCGAGCGAGCGGACGGCGTAGGAGAGGCAGGGCGTCGGCATCAGCTGCGGATACAGCCACGCCGTGATCCCGTTCGCCGCAAAGACCGCGCAGGCGACGCGCGCGAAAACGTCCGACTTGATGCGCGAATCGTAACTGACGGCGATGCTCCGCCGCTCTTTTGGGTAGTGTTCTTTCACGTATTCGGCAAGCCCCTGCGACGTCCGCGCGACGGTGTAAATATTCATGCGGTTGGTGCCCGCGCCGATCACGCCGCGCAGCCCGGCGGTGCCGAACTCCAGATCGCGGTAAAAGGCGTCGTAAATTTGTTTTTCATCATTGCTTTCGGCAAGTGCCGAAAGCTCCCGGCCGAGGTCGGGGTCCGCCGTCGCGCGCTCTCTCCAGCGCGAAAACGACGAGAGGATCTTTTGCTCCATGCAGGCTGTATTCCTTTCGATATGATCTTACGGATATAGTATAGCACACGCGCGCGAAAAAATCAATGAAAATCGGCGCGATCCGAAAAAATTTACATTTTCGTAATAAAATCGAAGCTTTTCCAAAACCGTTCGGTTTGCTCCGGCTTTTCCGCAAAGGCGAAAAAATGATCCCGTTTGCGGCGAGACTACGGCACAGCGCGTCGAAGGCGGCAGGGAAGCGGGCTTTTTTTGCAAATTTTTTTGCAATTTCTCGAATTTTTTTCGTTTTGTTCTATATTTGTTCATAATTATGTTGTATAATAGAGGCGACTATTCTTGAAAGCAGGACAAATATGCTCAGATTATCCCAAATCACCAAGCAGTACGTGACCGCCTCGGAGACGGTGGACGCCCTCAAAGGGGTGAATATCGCCTTCCGCCGCCGGGAGTTCGTCTCGATCCTCGGCCCTTCCGGATGCGGAAAGACCACGCTGCTCAACATCATCGGCGGCCTTGACCACTACACGTCCGGCGATCTCGTCATCTCCGGGCGCAGTACGAAAGGCTATACCGACCGCGACTGGGACGTTTACCGCAACCACCGCATCGGTTTCATCTTCCAGAGTTACAACCTGATCCCGCACCAGACCATCCTCGGCAACGTCGAGCTCGCTCTGACCATCGCCGGTATCGACCGGGCGGAGCGGATCCGCCGCGCCAAGATCGCCCTCGACCGGGTAGGTCTTGCCGGGCAGTACGACAAGCGGCCGAATCAGCTTTCGGGCGGTCAGTGCCAGCGCGTCGCCATCGCGCGTGCGCTCGTCAACGATCCCGAAATTCTGCTTGCCGACGAGCCGACCGGCGCGCTCGACACCGTGACCTCGCTGCAGATCATGGAGCTGATCAAAGAGATCTCCGGCGAGCGGCTCGTCATCATGGTCACCCACAACCCCGAACTCGCCGAAAAATATTCCTCCCGGATCATCCGTCTGCTGGACGGACAGGTGCAGGAGGACAGTATGCCCTTCTCCGAGGAGGAAGAAGAGCGGGAAGTCCTCGCCGACGCGGCGCCAAAGAAGCCCCGGCAGGATGACGGCGCGTCTCAGGAGAAGCCTGTGGGGGCGGCAAAGCCGAAAAAAGAGCGGGCGCAGATGAGTTTTCTCACCGCCTTCATGCTCTCGGCGCGCAACCTGATCTCCAAGCGCGGGCGGACGGCGATGGTCGGCTTTGCCGGCTCGATCGGCATCATCGGCATCGCGCTGGTGCTGGCGTTTTCCGCCGGGATCAAGGGGTACGTCGCCTCGATGCAGGACGATATGCTCTCCGGCAACCCGATCACCGTGGAGCGTTCGACCTACGATCTCTCCGCGCTGAGCGACCTGATGAACGCAAGCCAGAAGGTGGAATTGGTCAAAGAGCCGAACCGCGTCTATATCAATTCGGTCATCGAGTATATCACGGCGATGGACGCGAGCATGAAAAATCTCGTCATCCAGAACGCGCTGACGCGGGAGTATATCGAATACGTCAAGGCGATGCCGCGCGATTTCTGCTCGGCGCAGCTGCTCGATTACGGCATGGATATGACGGCGGGGATCTATACCGATTTCCATAAGTCCGCAGACGATCCGGGCGACCGGCTTTCGATCAACGCCCTGACCTCGATCTATATCGCAATGCTCTCGATGACCGATTTCAAGGAATACGCCCCCTACGTCACGGCGCTCGTTCCCTCGCTGAGGCAGATGCCGGACAACCCCGACTATATCGCCTCGCAGTACGACCTTGCGGCAGGGCGGATGGCGACCGGGGAGGACGAGATCATGCTGGTCCTCGACCGCAACAGCGAGCTTTCGGATCTGCTTCTCGCGCGGCTCGGCTACTACACCGGCGAGGAATTCAGGAATCTTTTGAAGAAGGCGACCGGCGAGGACGAAACGGCGGTCCCGCGCGATTCCTTCTCCTACGAAGAACTGATGGGCAAAACGCTCTATTGGTATCCGAACGACAGCACCCTCCCGGTGAAAAAGACGGAGGTCACGCTCGGAAATATGACCACCGAGGTCACCCGGCGGGAATACCGCTACGACGCCTCGCAGATCCCCGAAGAGGACTCCGGTGTCATGCCGCTGCACGTCGTCGGCATTCTTGAGGCGAAAGAGAACGTCGCCTTCGGCTCGCTGCGCACCGGCATTTACTACACCGCCGCGCTGACCGACCGTATCCTTTCGGAAAACCGCGATTCGCAGATCGTCCGCTTCTTCGCCGAGGAGGCGAAAGACGAAGAGGTCGCGGCGGGGATCACCTATTCCTTCACCTATCGGTTCGACGGCGTGAACTACGACGTGCAGGGCTCGCTCGGCGGCTCTTCCTTCTCGGTAGGAAGCATGGGCAACCTCAGCGCGATGATGAGTCGATACGCTTCCTATTCCGGCTTTGCCGGGCTGATCCGGAATCAGCGCGAGAATCTCATCGCCGCGCTCGGCGGAAACGACCTCGCCCAGTCGGTCACCATCTACCCATCGACCTTTGACGATAAGGACCGGGTGACCGCCTATCTGGACGCATGGAACGACAGCGAAGCCCCGATCACCGTCGGCGATACCGAATACGAAAAAGCCGACCGCGGTCAGGTCAAATATACCGACACGCTCTCGCTCATCATCAACATCATCAACACCATGATCAACGTGGTCTCCTACGCCCTGATCGCCTTTACCTCGGTCTCGCTCGTGGTCTCCACCGTCATGATCGGCATCATCACCTACGTCTCGGTCGTCGAGCGGATCAAGGAGATCGGCGTCATCCGCGCGCTCGGCGGCAGAAAGAAGGACGTGCGGCATCTCTTCAACGCCGAGACCTTCATCATCGGGCTTCTCGCCGGACTGATGGGCATTCTTGCAACCTATCTCATCTCCGCGATCGTCAACGCCATCCTCTATCCGCTGACGAATATCCGAAGCCTCGCCGCGCTTCCCTTCGGGCAGGCCATGCTCCTCGTCCTGCTCAGCGTGGGACTGACGCTCATCTCCGGTCTGATCCCGGCGAGCAGCGCAGCCAAGAAGGACCCCGTCATCGCTTTGCGGACCGAGTGATCTTCCTCTTTTGACCGCCAAGAAAGATCCCGTCATCGCGCTGCGGACCGAGTGATCTTCCTCTCGGAACCGATCAAAAAAGCCCTGCGAAAGCAGGGCTTTTTCTCATAAAAGTTTGCATTTTGAATGAATTTTGCGGAAAATCGTCAGGTTTTCTTCCAGGATGCCGGGGAGAAGAAGAGGATCATCGGAATGATCTCCAGCCTTCCGAAGAGCATATCCAGCGAGAGGACGATCTTCGAGAAGATCGTGTAGCCCGAATAGTTTCCGGTCGGCCCGACCTTGCCGAAGCCCGGCCCGATATTGTTGAGGCAGGCGAGCATCGCCGTCAGGTTGGTTTCAAGATCGAAGTGATCGAAGACGGCGATCAGGACGGTCGAGGCGCAGGCGATCAGGAAGTAGAGGCTGAAATAATTCGCGGCGCCCCGGCAGGTCTCCTCGCCGAGCGGCTCGCCGTCGAGGCGGATGGCGCGCACCGAGTTGGGCTTTAAGACGTGGCGGATCTCGTTGACCGCGTTCTTGATCAGGATGATCACGCGCGAGACCTTCAGACCGCCCGCTGTCGATCCGGCGCAGCCGCCGATCATCATCAGCATCACGAGTACGGTCTTGGAAAGCGTCGGCCAGAGGTTATAGTCCACCGTCGAAAATCCCGCCGTGGACATCACCGAGAGGACGTTGAAGACGCTTCCGCGGATCGCGTCGCCGACCGTGGCGAAGCTCTCTATCGTATTGACCGTCACGATCGTGCAGGAAACGAGGATGATCAGCAGGTAAACGCGCAGCTCCTCGTTCTTTTTGATCTCTGTAAAACGCCGCGCGAGCAGGTAGAAATAAATGTTGAAATTGACGCCGAAGAGCAGGAGGAAGACCGCCATCACCCATTCCGCCGCCGGGTTGTTGTAACCGGCGATCGAATGATTCAGCACCGAGAAGCCGCCGGTGCCCGCCGTGCCGAAGGCGTTGATGAAGCAGTCGTAGAGCGGAAGCCCGGTCAGCCGCAGGGCGACGACCTCGATCGCCGCCAGCGCGAGATAGATGCCGTAGAGGATCAGGGCGGTCTGGCGGATCTTCGGAACGAGCTTGCCCTTCTGCGGCCCCGGCACTTCGGCGCGGAGCAGATTCATCGCCCGCCCGTCCGAGGAGGGAATGATCGCCAGCATAAAGACGAGAACGCCCATACCGCCGATCATATGCGTGAAGCTTCGCCAGAAGAGGATGCCGCGGTGCAGGCTCTCGATCTCGGTGAGGATCGAGGCGCCGGTCGTCGTAAAACCGGAAACCGTCTCGAAAAAGGCGTCGATATAGTTCGGGATCGCTCCGTCAAAGACGAAGGGAAGCGCGCCGAACAGCGACATGAGGATCCACGCGCCGGCGGAGCAGAGAAAGCCCTCGCGCGAGTAGATGCGGCTGTCGGCAGGCTTGCGGATCAGCCCCGGCAGCGCGCAGACGATCAGGATGCCGATCGTCAGAAGAAAGGGCAGAAGCGGCTCGGAGTAGATCGCCGCCACGATGAGCGGCAGCGTCAGAAGCCCGGCTTCGATCAGCAGAATGATCGAGAGCAGCCGCCATAGCATTCGATAATTCATAAAATACTCTTTTCGCGTTTGATAGGATATCAGGCGAGGATGTTCTTGATGCGGCTGATCCTTCCGGCCTCGGCGATGACGATCACGCTGTCTCCCTCGGTGATGCGGTCGATGCCGGAGGGGATGATCAGCTCCTCCTCGCGGATGATGCAGGCGATGAGAACGCCGGGGGCGAGCTTCATCTCCTTGAGCGGAATATCGGTCACGCCCGGCACGCTGCCGCTCACGCGGAATTCGATCGCCTCCACGCGCTCGTCCATGATCCGGTGAAGCGATTCGATCTCGATGCCGTCCCGGTTTTCGATCGAGCGGATGAAGCGGAGGACGTCCGCCGCCGTCGCGTTTTTCTGCGAGACGATGGTCTCAAGTCCGATGCTCTTGAAGAAGGTGTCGTAGGAGAGCGAGGAGATGAGGGTGACCGTCTTTTTCGTGCCGTGCGCCTGCGCGAAGAGCGAGACGATCGCGTTCTCCTCGTCGTCCGACGAGAGGGCGAGGAAGGCGTCTACCTTCTCGATCCCCTCCTCGATCAGAAGCTCCTGCTTCGTGCCGTCGCCGCAGATGACGGTGCAGTTTGAGGATTCCGAAAGCTCGCGGCAGAGCGCATGATCCTTTTCGATGACCGTCGCGCGGATCTTGCCCTTTTTCAGCAGATTCAGAAGATAATAGGTGATCCGCCCGGCGCCGGTGATCAGCACGTCCTTGACGGGCTTTTTATACGCTCCGATCTCCTTGAAGAAATCGGCGATCTCCTCTTCCGAAACGGTCACGCCGATGATATCCCCCGCCCGGAGCTTGAAATCGCCGGACGGAATGTAGATATGATCGTCGCGGTAGACCGCGCAGACGAGGAAGGGCATCTTCAGATGCCGGCGCAGATCGAAGAGAGAGATGTTGCAGATCGGCGAATCGGCCGCCACTTCAAATTCCGCAAGCTCCACCCTTCCGCGATGGAAGGTGTCGATCTTCGCCACGGCAGGGAAGCGCAGCATCCGCGAGATCTCTTTGGCGACCGCGAGTTCGGGGTTGATCGTCAGCGAAAGCCCTTTTCCGCCGCGCACCAGCTCCACAAGCCCGGTATATTCCGGGTTGCGCACGCGCGCGATGGTGTGCTTCGTGCCGAGCTTCTCCGCCGCGATGCAGGAGAGAATGTTCAGCTCGTCGCTGGACGTGGCGGCGATCAGAAGATCCGCGCTCGCCGCCCCCGCTTTGCGGAGGATCGAAACGTCGGCGGCGTTGCCCTCGATGCCGTAAACGTCGCAGACGTTGCAAAGATCGGTGACCGCTTGGGAATCTTCGTCCACCGCCGTGATCGTATGCCCGAATTGGATGAGCTGCTGGCAGATCGCAAACCCGACCGTCCCGCAACCGGTGATGATGATTTTCATATCGTATCCCTTTTGTTTTTTGATACCGGGCTTGTCCCCCCGGCGGATCTTTCGGAGCGGATCGCAAAAGATCAAAATTTTCCTATTTATCATTATAGCACAAAAAAGGAAAAAATGCAATAGTTTTCTCCGCAATCGAAAAACGAAAACGCGACGCCCGTCCGCAGCCCGGAAACCGCCCGAACGCAGGGCGCGGCGCGATCAGCCGCTCCGCCCGAAAAACGCCCGAACGCAAAAATCGGAGCGCAGAGAGGTGCGCTCCGAATGGAAGAAAGATCGGATTTTTTCCGACCGCACGCCGGCGTCGGTCAGACGGCGCCGGTGGGCTTTTGTTCGGTGAGATAGGTCAGGGGCAGCTGATAGACGCGCTCGTAGATCTCGCGCCAGACGTCGTAGTTGCGGTCGCGCAGGTCGGCGATGCGGTCGCGGTATTCGAGAGCGGCGTCCGGATAGATGGGCGGCGAGACGTGGATGGTATACTCCTGCACGTAGAAGCCGTCCTCGCCGAGAATATCCGAATCCTGCATCGTGATGAAGCAGGGGAGCACCGGCACGCCGCTCTTGGCGGCAAGAAGAAACGCGCCGTCTTTCAGCGGCTTCGGCTTGCGGTAGTTCCACCACATACTCTGTTCGGGATAGACGAGGACGAAATGCCCTTCGCGCAGCAGCGTTTCGGCGGCCTCCGTGAATTTGTGCATCGTGCGGTGATTCGAGGAGAGCGGAAGGGTGTTGCAATGGCGCATCAGAAAGCCGTAAAAACCGGGGAAGGAGGTGTAGTTTCCTTCACGGATCACCCGGAAGAAGGAGCGGTTTTTCTGCTCGGCGGCCTCGTACGCCATCTGAATGGCGAAGCTGTCGAGCGCGTTGAAGTGATTGCAGGTGATGACCGCGCCGGTGCCGAGCGCCTTGAAATGCTCGATGCCGACGATCTCCTTGATGATGAACTTCTTCTCGGCGATCATGCGGTTGAGGAAGTTTCTCGCCATTGAAAAGGCGACCTTGCGCTTCAGCGCCTCCGCCGCGCCGCGGTGGAAATAATCGATGTCGTCGGGGAGGAGGGGCTTGGTCGGCGGATCGTTTTCGACGTCCTCGTCAAAGCGCCCCTCGCGCTCGTAATCCTCGATGCGCTTCAAGATCTCGACGCGGTCGGTCGCTCGCTTCTCGCGGTTGAGCAGATTGAGATAGTTGTTCTCGTTGTTCGTCTCGCGGACGGCGAGCGCGAGCAGGTTTTTCACCGATTCGGCGTCGCGCGCCTTCTGCTCGTCGGTATACCCTTCGAGCTCTTCGAGGATCAGCGGATAGACCTTCGTCTTCTTCGCATAGGCGTGGAAGATCTCGCCGAAGCGGCAGTCCTTGTAATGCCACGGCTTGCTCACCATGATATAGTGAATGACCTTCGCCTCTTCGATCGGGTAGGGGATCTCGCCGAACACCTCGGTGTTCCATCTCTGGTCGAGGAAGAGGACGTGATCCTTGCAGATGAGATTCAGGTAGTCCTCATCCTGCGTGACGACGAAATCGTAGACGTTCAGAAAATGGATGAATTTGTCCAGCACAAAGTGCATCCGCAGCTCCTCGCAGTTCAGAAGAAGCACGCCGGCGTTGAAGAAATTGTGTCGGGAGACGCCGAGGACCCGCTCGACGTAATCGCCGTATTCGTCCACCTGCACCATCGCCTGCTCATGGCAGGCGGCGAGCCACGCGCCGGCAAGATCGGTATCGTAAAGCTCGGCGGGATCCGCCTGAACGACGGTGTCGCAGTCGATATAGATCGCCTTGGAAAACTCCGGGTGCATCTCGGCGATGAAGAGCCGGTAGTAGGTGGTTTTGGAATAGTAATCGCGCAGCGGAAGCTTGTCGGCGATCGAATCGAGATAGTCTGTGACGTCCTCGAAGGCGATCGAGAAATTCTCTCTTGCCATCGCCGTGACCTCCGCCTGCAGATCCGCCGGAATGTCGGCGTGCAGAAAATAGGCGGCGTAGGAGCGATCCTCTGCGGCGTGCTCCATCATGGAGGCGAGGGTGACGACGCCGTAGCGCAGAAAGCGCGCGTCGCAGGCGAGAAAGATCGGGACGGTCGGTTTATCTGTCGCTGGAAGATTCATGATGCAATTCCTCTTTGAGTTTCAGATATTCGTTCAGAATATCGTCGAACTGGTGGTAGTGAAAGACGCGATGCACCCGATCGACCTGCCACTGCTTGATATTGTCGGTATGCGGATAGGGCAGATAGAAGAGGCGCTTCGAGAAATGGCGGACGACCGTGTGCTTGTGCAGAAACTTCTGGTCGTTGAAGCGCTGGGGGAGCATCTTCTTTTTCGTGGTGGAGCGGATGAGGGCGGACTGGTCGGCAAAGGTCAGTTTCTTCTTCCGCAGCCAGTCGCGCGATTTGGCAAAGAGTCCGGTCTCGCGCGCTTTCTCCATATTGAAAAGCAGAACGCCGGCGTTGATATAGTTGGGATTCAAGAGATACTTTCCGTAGTGATCGCGCGCGGCGGCGTACTCATAGCCCCCGACGTCGATATCGAAGAGCAGGCGCACGTCGCGCTGAAAGAGGATATCCGCGTCGAGATAGAGAAACTTCTCCGGCATCGGCGGGGTGACCTCGTCGGCGAGCAGGCGGATCAGGGTATAGGGCGAGCAGTAGGCGCTCTCGTTCGGGCAGCCGGCAAACTCCTTTGCGTAAAGGTCGGTCACGTCGGTGACTGTGACGCGGTTGTCGGGATGATAGCGGCGGATGACGTCGGCAAAAAACGCCGCCTGCCGCTCGGTCACGGGGGTATATTTCGGATCCAGATGCGAGACGTCCATGGTAAAAATGCGGAAGTCGAAGGACGCGCCGGGGCTGCGCGTCATCAGAGAGAGCGCGCAGGTCAGAACGCCGTCGAACACGCCGCCGTTACCGCAGAAGAGGATCGGGATTCTGCTCATGTTCGGGTTTCTCCTTTTTGAGATATCGGATATAGGCGACGGTGGAGAGCGCCGCGCGCTGTTTCATCGTTTCGTAGACCTGTTCGCACAGCGCCGCTCTCGCCGCGCGCGGATCGAGCGCCGGATCGGGGAAGAACGGCCCGTCAAGATAGGTGACGATTCGGGGGCGCTTACGCTTTCCGCGCTTTTGGTAGGTGTTGGTGAAGCAGAAGACCGGCGCGCCGAGCGAGACCGCGTAGGTGAAGGAATCGCTCGGAAAAGGGCGGATGCCGGTGTAATAGGGCCAGATGTGCGCCTCCGGGTAGATGACGACCGGGTGACCTTCGCCGATCCGCCGGGCAACGGCGGCGCGGAAATTGCGATAGGCGGCGATGTCGTCCGGCAGGGGAAGCGCGCCGAGCGCCGGGGTGATGCGGCCGAGCAGGGGGATCGAGACGTTCGCCGGGTGGACGATCACAAAATTGTCCTGCGGCGAGGTCATCAGCGGCGGAAAGAGCGCGTCGCCGAGCGGCTGGGTGTGGTTTCCGAAAAGGAAATAGCCGCGGTCGCGGTAGGGGCGCAGGATCTCCTTATTTTCGATACGAAGACCGAACGCGATCTTCGCGTAGAGAAACGCGAAGGGAAAAAAGACGATCTTATACCAGAAAAAACGCGCGAATCTGCCGAGGGGCGAGGAGCGGATATAGCGATAGCCGCCGTCGATGCGGCGCGGCTCGATCTTCGCCGCCGAAAACTCGTCGTTTCGCTCGTCGGTGTACCGGACGATCCTTTCGCCTTTTTTTCCGGCGCGCTTTGCGTCTGCCATCGGAGATCCTCCCTTCGCGGTTTTTTGCCGTCGGCGCAGTTATTATATCGGTCGATTCTAAATTTAAAATAAAGGATATTCTTTCCAATTCTATCCGGAACCAAACTTTTTTATTGACAAAACGAAAATATCGTTATATAATAAATAGATAAGGCCGTGATCCGCCGCACCGTGGGAAAGGCGAAAACCGCTCTCGATCCGGCGACGACTATATTATAACACGACATACCTCATCTGTCAAGGTATATGACAAAAAACATGACAAAATTTTCTCCGCCGGCGCGCCGGACGTCGGAGAAAGCGAAAGAACGCCTCCGGGCGAAAGAAAAACGAAAGAACGCTTCCGGACGAAAGAAAAGCGAAAGAACGCCTCCGGGCGAAAGAACGGCGAAAGAACGCCTCCGGACAGCGAAGAAAGCGAAAGGACGTATTTTATGAAAAAACGGGATCGGGAAAAAATCGCGGAGCTGGAATCCGACCTGAAGGCGGCGGAAGGGGATCTGCACGCCTTCGGCAGCATCGAAAACTCCTTTTTTGAGATCGACGAGGAGAAGAAGATCGCGACCGTGCGGCTGCGCTTTGCCAAGGCGTCGGACCTGTTCGACACCAACTATCTTTCGCGTACGCCGATCTTCAGCGACGAGTTTCTCGATTGGGTGGCGAGCGCCTTCCGGCTGATCCCGGCAAAATACAAGATCTGCGCCGACGTCTCGCTCGACGACGACGAGGGTTACGGCGGGGAAGAGCTGGAATCGCTTTTTCGCAAGAATATCCTGCTCGAATACAAGGCGCGGATCTCGCAGAGCCGCCGGAAAAACCGGATCGCCTATATTCTCATCGGCATCGGTCTGCTCTTTTTCGTCGCCATGATCACCGTCGAGGCGGCGTGGCAGAGCGAGAGCCTTTTCAAAAAGATCTTCACCTACGTCAGCGATATCGCCACCACCGTCACCCTCTGGGAGGCGCTCGGCATCCTGATCGTGGAGGGGACCGAGCGGCGCGCTACGCAGACGAGCCTGATCACGCGTTTTCACGCCATTCGTTTTCATAAGACCGCAAAGGAGGAGGCGCCCGATGGCAAAACGACCGAATGAAGAAAAAAAGAAGGGAAGAGAACTCTTCTTCCGCTTTCTCTCTTACTATAAGCCCCACAAGAAGATGCTGGCGCTGGATATGCTCGCCTCGCTTCTCATCTCGGTGATCGGGATGGTCTATCCGATCGTCACCAACCGGATGCTGAACGATTATATTCCGAACAAGGAATACCGCACGATCGTCCTCGCCGGCGCGATCGTCCTCGCGCTCTACACGGTGCGGATGCTTCTGCGCTATTTCGTGCAGTATTACGGACATATGATCGGCGTGCGGATGCAGTCCCGGATGCGCAGAGACCTCTTCGCGCATCTCGAAAAACTGCCCTATTCCTTCTACGACGATCACGAGACCGGAAGGATCATGACGCGCCTGACGAGCGACCTCTTCGAGATCTGCGAGCTTGCCCATCACGGCCCCGAAAACCTGCTGATCAGCTCGGTGATGATCCTGCTGTCCTTCTTCTATCTACTCTCGATCGACTGGATCCTGACCTTGATCGTCTTCGCCTGCGTGCCGATCCTCATCGTCGTGACGGTGCATTTTCGCAAGGGGATGCGGCAGGCGTTTGACGACCGCAGAAAGAGCAACGCCGTCATCAACGCGGCGGTGGAGAGCAGCGTGACCGGCATCCGCGTCACCAAGGCCTATACGAACGCCGACGTCGAGATCGACAAATTCGCCGAGGGGGACGTGCAGTTCGTGGACGCCTCGCGCAGAGCCTACCGCGCGATGGGAAAATTCCATTCCTCGACCTCCTTCGTCACCGACGTGTTCAACGTCTTCATCCTGATCGCCGGCGGACTCTTCCTCTACGCCGGGCGGATCTCCTTCGGCGATTACTCGACCTTCATCGTTTCGGTCAACCTCTTCATCAACCCGGTCAATACCCTGATCTCCTTTATGGAGCAGTTTCAGAACGGCGTCAGCGGCTTCAAACGCTTCACCGAATTGATGGACGAGCCGCCGGAGACCGACCGCGAGGGCGCGAAGGATATCGGCACGGCGAAGGGCGAGATCGAGTTTTCGGACGTCTCCTTCTCCTATAACGGCGAAAAGGAAGTGCTTCACCATATCGACCTGAAGGTCGAGCAGGGCAAAAAGCTCGCCCTCGTCGGACCGTCCGGCGGCGGCAAGACCACCCTCTGCCATCTGCTCCCCGATTTCTATCGGCTGGGCGAGGGCGGCGGCGCGATCTATGTCGACGGCGTCGATATCCGGGATATTACCATGGAATCGCTGCGGCGCAATATCGGCATCGTACAGCAGGACGTCTTTCTTTTCGCCGGCAGTATCCGCGACAACATTCTCTACGGCAGGCCGGGCGCCTCCGAGGAGGAGATGATCGAGGCGGCAAAGCGCGCCAACATCCACGATTACGTGATGACGCTTCCGCACGGATACGACACCGAGATCGGCGAGCGCGGCGTGAAACTCTCCGGCGGACAGAAGCAGAGGCTTTCCATTGCCCGCGTGTTCCTCAAAGATCCGGCGATCCTCATTCTCGACGAGGCGACGAGCGCGCTCGACAATACCACCGAAGTGCTGATCCAGCAGGCGCTCGACGAACTCTGCCGCGGCAGAACGACGCTCGTCGTCGCCCACCGCCTTTCGACCATCCGCAACGCGGACGAGATCGCCGTCATCCTGGACGGCCGCGTCACCGAGCGCGGAACGCACGAAGAACTGATGGAAAAAGGCGGCACGTACAAGAAGCTCTATTCGCTTCAATTCCGCGTAAGCGACCTCGTCGGGATCGCGTAAAGCAAATAATTCTTTACATAAACGTCCGGGTTTGCCGCAGGGAAAGCGAAGTCCTTCGGGAAACGCCCGAAGCTTGTATCGAAAAAAGAGTCGGCCGGAAAAGCCCGGAGAAAGCCGGAAGAAAAGACGGAGGCTGCCTCCGTTTTTTTCTTTTTTCGGACAGGGCGGAGGGATCGCCGGG
>CADBPA010000005.1 GCA_902796505.1 uncultured Ruminococcus sp. | reverse complement strand
TTTCTTCTTTTTCCGGTCGTGCGCCTTATGCGCCTTCATGCAGATAGCAGAAGGAATTGAACTGCTTCTTCCCCTTGCTCTTCCCGGCGTATTCTCCGGGAGGAAGCGTGCGGGCAAAATAGGCTTCGTCGTAATCGTCGGGAAGCTCGGCGTGATCCGGAAGTTTGCGGTAAACGTACTGAGCGTCGGTGATCGCGATCTCTTCGGGAAAAGTGCGGTCTGGCACGTCGATCAGAGCGATCCTTTTGAGATCCTCCTTCGGGCAGCCTTCCCCGGCGACCGCCTCGGTGGCGGTATCATAATAGCAGACGATATGCCGGCTGCACAGCCCCGTCGGGCGGTTGTCCGGCTCAAACCATCCGCTGCTGAGGCGCGAGCCGCGCGCGTCAAGCGTGCAGACCGGCGAATAGCGTTCTCCGGAATCGCGGCAGAAGGTCTCTTTCACCAAGCCTTCCACCGAAAACTCCTCTCTCCGGCTTCCGGCGATCTCCGTCAGCTCCTCCATCACCTCGTCCCAGATCCGAAGATGCGACGGCGCGTGATTGCCGACCGCCCGCGTTCCGTCCTCATATCCGCACCAGATCCCGCCGACCATCGAAGGCGTATAGCCGATAAACAGCCGGTCGCGGTCCTGCCCGGACGTTCCGGTTTTCCCGGCGACGGCATATTTTTCTTTCAGGCGGACGCTTTTCGCCGTTCCCTCACGCACAACGCCCGAAAGCAGCTGATTCATGATCCTCGCCGCCTCCGGCCGATAGATCCGCTCTTCACTCTTCGGATGATCAAGGACGAGCCGTCCTCTGCCGTCGTAGACCGCGAGATAGCTCCGACTCTTCGCAAGCCTTCCCTCCGCCGGAAAAACGCAATAAGCGCCGGTCAGTTTCCGCAGCGAAACGCCGTAGGTCAGCTGCCCGAGCGCGAGCGGCGAAACATCAAGATCGCTGAAATTTCCGTCCTTGCGGACGAGCGTATCGAAGCCGAACCGCTCGTCAAGATCCCGGAAGATCGCCTCTGCGCCGCGCATCCGGTAAAGCCTGACGGCGACGGTGTTTTTCGATTTTTTCAGCGCGTCCGCGATCGTGATCAGGCCGTCGTAAACCGCCGGAGAATTGTTCGGATAGGCTCTGCCCGACGAGAAATCGAGCGGCACGTCGTCCAGTACGGTCGCAGGGTTGATCCTTTTCTCATTGATCAGAGGCGCGTAAAGCGCGATCGGTTTGAGCACCGAGCCGGGCGTGACCGGCGCTTCGGCAAAATTCAGCCAGCGGTCGCCCTCCTTCTTTCCGGCGCGCCCGACCGTGCAAAGCAGATCCCCGGTTTTCGGATCGCAGACGCACATCGCGTACTGTAAACCGTCCGTAACCGCGGCGGGAAAATGAGAAAGGTCTTCAAAATAGGCCGTGAGCACCGACTGCATCGCGGCGTTCTCGGTGGTATAGACGTGATAACCGCCGACTGCGAGGAGGCTTCTTGCCGCCTCTTCCGAGATGCCTTTTTGCCGGGCGAGATCGCGCGCAACGTCGGCCTCCGCCGTCTCGATAAACCAATCCCGCACCGTTTTCTCCTTTTCGCTCCGTTCGACAACGCCGAGCGGTGCGGAAACCGCATCTTCATATTCCTCCTCGCCGATACAGCCGAAATCCAGCATCGCCGAAAGCACCGTCGCGCGCTTTTCGAGGCAGGCGTCCGGATGCAGATAGGGGTTGTAGCGTGTCGGCGCGTTGGCGATGCCGATCAGCGTCGCCGACTCGGAGAGCGAAAGATCCGCCGCTTCTTTTCCAAAATAAGTTTTTGCCGCCGCGCCGATCCCGATCGTATTTTCACTCATCGGGAGGATATTCAGATAGACTTCCAGGATCTCGTCTTTCTGATGCCTGCGCTCGAGTTCGATCGCACGCAGGATCTCGTTCCATTTCCGCCGGAAGGTCGGCTCGCTGTCGCCGCTGACGTTTTTCACGACCTGCTGGGTGATCGTCGAAGCGCCGAAATTTCCGCGAAAGTGAAATACCGTATTGGCGAGCGCATAGACCGTCCGGATCGGATCGAAACCGCGATGCTCGTAAAACTTCCGGTCCTCTACCGCGACGAAACCCTCCCGGACCGCCGGGGCGATCTGTGACAGCGGCGTCCAGCGTTTTTCCTCGCCCACGCCTTCCTCAAGGATCTCGACCGGGACGTAGCCCGTCAGTTCTCCGCTCGGCCGCTCGGCGCCGTCGTAATAATAGATCGTCCTGCCGCCCTCTTTCGCGGCGGCGAAGAGTTCCTCGTCTCCGGCGAGATCCAGCTCATGCCCGGCATAATACGCCGCATAAGCAAAAACGCCCCCGACGGCGACCGCCGAAAGCAGGATCAGCGCCGCAAAAAAGATCGCGCACCGCGCCGCAAAACTTTTCTTTTTCTTTTCCGGTCTCATCTCTCGTTTTCGCATAAAAAATCCTCCCCTTTTCCTTCATTTTGCGGGGAGGATCTGCTTTTTATGTGATTCACTTTTTTGAAGTTTTACCTTTTTTCGGGTATTTCAGGATAAAAAACGCGATCGAGATAGAGACCTTCCGGCGGCGCGGTCATCCCGGCTTTTGCCCGATCTTTTGCCGCAAGGATCGCCCCGATCGCGTCTTCCGGAATCTTTCCCTGCGCGATCTCAAGAAGCGTTCCGACCATGATGCGCACCATATTGTAAAGGAATCCGTCTGCCCGGACGGTGAAGCGGATCTCCTCGCCCTCGCGCTCGACGGAAAACGCCGTCACGGTGCGGACGGTATCGTCCGGCGTATCCGAGCCGGAGGACATAAAGGAGGTAAAATCGTGCTTGCCGATGAAATCGCGTGCGGCGCGGCGCATCCGATCGAGTCCGGAATCGTCGATCCTGCGCGGAAAAAGCCAGACTCTGCCGTAGAGGAACGGATCGCGGACGGCACAGTTGCGCACGCGATAGAGATACTGCTTTCCGCACACGCCGTATCGCGGATGAAAATCCTCGGAGCATTCTTCCGCCGAGATCAGAGCGAGATCGGGCGGCAGTTTTTCCGCCAGAGCGACCGGCAGTTTTTCCGGGGGGACCGAGGAGCGCTCAGCGTCGATGCGGATGACAAATTCATTTGCGTGTACGCCGGAATCGGTGCGGCTGCAGCCGGTGACTTTGGCAGGACAGCCGAACAGTTCCGAAAGCGCGCGGCAAAGCTCCCCTTGGACCGTTCTCTGCCCCGGCTGGACCTGAAAGCCGTGAAATCCCGTTCCGACGTAGCGGACGGTCGCTTTGTATCGCTGGTACAGAGGCTGCATGGCGGCTCCTTTCGGTTATCGGATCCGGTGAAACACGATCTGCCAGAATGCGCCCGGCAGGCGTTCGAGGATCGCGGGAGTAAATATCCGGAGCAGAACGACGGCGGCGATCAGCGCGGCAAAAACCGCAAAGAAGAGAAAATCGCGCGCGTGCATCTGCAGTTTGACAAGTTTTGTGCGCTTTTTGTCTCCGCGGTAACAGCGGCACTCCATCGCGGTCGCAAGTTCGTCGGCGCGTTTGAAGGCGGAGATGACGAGCGGAACGAGCAGAGGGATCAGAGCTTTTGCGCGCTTGACGATCGAGCCGGTGGTAAAATCCGCTCCGCGCGATTTCTGCGCGTTCATGATCTTTTCGGTCTCCTCGATCAGCGTCGGGATAAAGCGGAGCGCGATGCTCATCATCATCGCAAAGATATGCACCGGGATATGGAAAAGCTTCAGCGGAGAAAGCAGACTCTCGATGCCGTCGGTCAGCGCGATGGGAGAGGTCGTATAGGTCAGAAGGACGCTCGATCCGATGATCAGGAGGATCACGCGGATCCCCATCAGCACCGCGCGGTAGATCCCTTCGGTATAGATCCTGATGATCCAGAAGGAGACGAGCGGCTCGTCTTCCCCGACGGTCATCAGAAGGCTGATCAGGGCGGTAAAGATCAGGATGAAAAGAATCGGGCGGATCGCGCGAAGGATCACGCGCATCGAAATGCGGCTGATCAGGACGATCACGACCGAAAAGAGGATCAGGAAAAGG
Source organism: uncultured Ruminococcus sp. (assembly GCA_902796505.1). GTDB lineage: Bacteria > Bacillota > Clostridia > Oscillospirales > CAG-272 > UBA1740. The sequence continues at coordinate 1,756 of CADBPA010000005.1, read as the reverse complement.
AACGCGACCGGCGAATCGGCGAGAAAGACCGCCACGATATAAGCGATCGCAAGCAGGATCTTTGTGCGCGGATCGAGCTTGTGGATCGGAGAATTTCCTGGGAAAAACTGGCCGAGGGTAATATCCGAGATCATACGTCCGCCTCCTTTCTTTGCAGATAGGAGCGGATCGCCGCCGCCACGCCCTCGACGGTATAAAGCTCGCCTTCGAGAGGGATACCGCGCCGGCAGAGCTCCGCCGCGATCTTGGCGACGCGCGGAATATCCAGCCCGATCTCCGAGAGGGACTGCGCGTCCGAGAAGATCTCGCCGACCGTTCCGGTGCGGAAAACGCGGGCGTTGTTCATCACGACGACGTTGTCGCAGTACAGCGCCATATCCTCCATCGAATGGCTGACGAGGATCAGCGTGATCCCGGTTTTGCGAACGTACTCGCGGATACCACCGAGAATCTCCCGCCGTCCGCGCGGATCGAGACCTGCCGCCGGCTCGTCGAGAACGAGGACTTCGGGGCGCATCGCAAGCGTTCCGGCAATGGCGGCGCGGCGTTTCTGCCCTCCGGAGAGATCGAAGGGCGAGGAAGACAGCATCTGCTCGGTGATCCCGGTAAACGCCGCGGCTTCCTTCACGCGCTCGTCGATCTCCTCGGCGGAAAGTCCGAGATTGCGCGGCCCGAATCCGATGTCGGCGCGGACGGTCTCGTCAAACAGTTGATATTCGGGATATTGCATCACGAGCCCGACCTTCGCGCGGATCTTTCCGATTTCCTTCGGGTTTTCATGAATGTCTCGTCCGTCGAGCAGCACCCGCCCTTCGGTCGGTTTGTAAAGGCCGTTCAGCAGGTTGACGAGCGTGGATTTTCCCGATCCGGTATGCCCGATCAGCCCGGTGATCTTCCCTTCCTCGAATCCGACCGAAATATCGTCCAGCGCGATTTTTTCAAACGGCGTGCCTTTGCTGTATCGGAAAGAGACGTTTTCGAGTTCGATTTTGTTCATACTGACTCAATGTTCCTCACTGTTTCAGAACGCGGAGAAGCTCTTCGACGCATTCGTCCTCGGTCAGGGCGCCCTCGGAGACCGGGACGCCTTCTTTTTTCAGAAGATGGAGCAGTTCCACGCCCTGCGGCGCTTCCAGACCGATGGAATGCAGATAGTCCACCTTGGAGAATACCTCCCTTGCCGTTCCGTCCAGAACGAGCTTTCCGTCATTGATCACGACGACGCGGTCGGCTCTCGCCGCCTCGTCCATATAATGCGTGATATTCAGAATGGTGATGCCTTCCTCGCGGTTGAGACGCTCCATCAGGGAGATGACCTCGGCGCGGCCGAGCGGATCGAGCATCGCGGTGGATTCATCAAAAATGATGATCTTCGGGCGCATGGCAATGGTGCCGGCGATGGCGACGCGCTGCTTCTGACCGCCCGAAAGTTTATGCGGCGCGTGCCGGGCGTAAGCCTTCATATCGACCAGATCGAGCGCCTCGTCCACCCGGCGGCGGATCTCCTCCCGCGGGAGGGCGAGATTCTCCGGTCCGAAGGCGACGTCCTCTTCCACCACGGTGGCGACGAGCTGATTGTCGGGATTCTGAAAGACCATCCCGACCTTTTCGCGCACGGCGAACATATCGTCCTCGGAAAAGTCCTGCGCCGTGGTCTCCACGCCGTCAATGAAGATCCTTCCCTCGGTCGGAGACAGAATCATATTCAGAAGTTTCGCAAGGGTGGATTTTCCCGATCCGTTATGGCCGAGGATCG
>CADBPA010000004.1 GCA_902796505.1 uncultured Ruminococcus sp. | reverse complement strand
TGCAGAGAGCGATGGCGCTGATCGGAAACCTGATCTCGTCGGGTGCCGGAACCAACGAGATGCGCGAAAACGCGATGGCCGGTATGGCGATGCGCAGCGCGATCGGCGGTGCGACGCGTGCGCTGACCGCTCCCTTCCGGGCGACGAGATCCGCCGTCAACTTCGTGCGGGACTCGAAGCAGTTCGGCCTCGGCAGCACGATCGGCCAGCGGCTCGGCTTCCGGACGAACCGTGATTACGGCATCATGAGTAATTCTCAACTTGCACAGAGCCGCGACCTGATGCGCGAGCGTGAAAAGCTGCGCCGTCAGAGCAACGCAAGCTTCTTCGGCGGCAATTCCAGCGTACAGAAGGCGCTGGAGGAGGGCGGAAAAGGCGGCAAAGGCGGCGGCAAGGGCGGCGCAGGAAAAGAAGCGAAAGCGCAGCCACAACCGAAGAACAACCCGATCGTCAATAACGCCATCGCCAACAGCATGAACAAGGGCGGGGGCAATAACGACAAGAAAAACAGCAATAAGACCTGACGGGAGGCGGAAGAATGAGAATCATACCAAAGACCGCGAAGGTCAAAATTCAATTCTTTAAAAATATTTCCGTTGCGGATACCGTCATCGCGCTGTCCGCGTTCGCGCTGATCGTACTTCTTTTCATCTCCAACCTCGGTCTGGCACGCTTCGTGCTGATGGGGGTGGTGCTGGTCATCGCCGTCGGGCTGTTTCTTCCGTTTGACGGACAGCGGTTCTATATGTTTTTCGTACACAGCGTCCGGTATCTCTTCTCGATCAAGAAGTATACGAAGGACAGTCCCGCGACGCAGGCGGATATCGACAATTTCCTGCCCTTCAAGAACGTAAAAGACAACTATATCGAGTATCACGATTACTACGCCGGCGTTCTGCAGATCGATCCGCGTGAGTTCAGCCTGCTCTCCGAATACCGGCAGGATCAGATCATCGACGATCATTTCGGCAAGATCATCCGCGAGATCAGCGGAAAGACGCGGGCGTCTCTCGTCAAGATCGACCGCAAGCTGAATTTCAGCGGCTACGTCGAAGACGAACGGCGCAAGAAGGATCGGATGCAGAGCCTGTACGAGGAGGGCGAGCTTACGAAGCAGGAGCTGGACGCGCGCGTGAAGGTGATCGACGACCGCATCGCGGTCTATTCGACGCTGAACGACGAAACCCCCATCCGCAAGCCCTTCTACTATCTCGTGGTCTACGACGCGAACCGCGATCTGATCGACAGCATCCTCGAAGACGCGGTGGTGACCTTCCGGGGCGTCGGGATGTCCTCGCATATTCTCGACACCAAGGAGCTCGGCATATTCCTCAAATACAATTACACGGCGAACTTTGAGGAAAGCGATGCGGATATCCTCGCGCCGGAGGAATTCATGCAGTGGATCAAGCCCCAGCAGATCGAATTCAAGCCGAATTCGGCGGTGGTGGACGGCGAGGAATGCTACACCTTTACGGTGAAAAACCTGCCGATCTCGGTGATGAACGCCTGGGGATACAAGATCTTCAACATCCCGGACACCAAGGTCGTGATGAACCTCACCCAATACGAAAAGGCCAAGGCGGTGCGGATGATCGACCGCTCCATTCAGGAGCTTGCCTCACAGTCGGAGCAGAGCTTCCGCGCCTCCTCGCTGATCGACAAGCAGACGCATATCGAGACGCTGGTCGAGGTGCTGAGGATGCTCCAGAACGACAACGAATACCTCTACGGTATGACGCTTCACATCACGATGTACCCCGGTGAAAACACGTCGCGGGACGCGGTGCGCAACGCGAAAAAGAGCCTCAAACGCATTTTTGCGGAAGAAGGCTTCGACCTCGTGGACAATTACTTCTGCCAGCAGAACGCGTTCATCTCCACCAACCTCTCGCGGCTGGATCTGATGACCGATTATCAGCGCGCGATCCACTCCGGATCGGTGGCGGCGGTATTCCCCTTCGTGCTTTCCACCGTCATGGACGGCTCCGGCTGTATTCTCGGCACCGAGAACGGCTATCCCGTCGTGGTGGATTTCTTCAAGCGCAACTACGAGCGCGTCAACTCCAATATGGTGGTGATCGGCAAGTCCGGATCGGGAAAATCCTTCTCGACCAAGACGATCCTGACGCAGCTCGCCGCCGAAAACTGCAAGATCTTCATTCTCGACCCGGAGAACGAATATCAGGCGCTCGCCCGCAATCTCGGCGGCAGACTGATCGACGTCGGCACCGCGGCGGAGGGGCGGATCAATCCCTTCCACGTGATCACGACGCTGGAGAGCGACGAGGAAGGCGATCAGGCGAGGGTGAACAATTTCGCCGTTCACCTGCAGTTCCTTGAGGAGTTCTTCCGCGTGGCGCTCGACGGCATCAGCCCGGAGGCGCTCGAATACCTCAACAACATCATCGTCGATCTCTACAAAAGCTGCGGCATCGATTCCGGGACGAATTTCTCCCGCCTCGCGCCGGAGGAATATCCGACCTTCGACGATCTGGACGCGCTGATCCGGAAAGATCTCGCCGAGGCGAAGGTGGATTACGACGTCACCCAGCTGCGTATTCTTCATAACTACGTCTCGAAGTTTTCGGGCGACGGGCGCAACTCCAATCTCTGGAACGGCGAAAGCACGCTGACCGTCAAGGAGAATATGACGGTATTCAACTTCCAGTCGCTTCTTGCCAACAAGAACGGCGTGATCGCCAACGCGCAGATGCTGCTCGTGCTGAAATGGCTCGACAACGAGATCATCAAAAACCGCGATTTCAACATCAAGCACGGCACCGACCGCAAGATCGTGGTCTGCATCGACGAGGCGCACGTCTTCATCGATCCGAAGTACCCCGTCGCGCTGGACTTCATGTATCAGCTGGCGAAGCGCATCCGCAAATACAACGGTATGCAGATCGTCATCACGCAGAACATCAAGGATTTCGTGGGCAGCGAGGAGATCGTCCGCAAGTCCACCGCCATCATCAACGCCTGCCAGTACTCCTTCATCTTCGCCCTTTCGCCGAACGATATGGACGACCTTTGCACGCTGTACGACAAGGCCGGGCAGATCAACGAGGTGGAGCAGGATCAGATCGTCAACAATCCGAGAGGCGACGCGTTCATCATCACCTCCCCGACGTCGAGGACCAACATCCGCATCATCGCCTCGGAGCAAACGAAGAAGATGTTCGGCGAAGGCAATCGGTAAGGGAAAGACGGGCGTCTTTTCCCGAAGAAAGATGATTTCGACACAAAAATGTAAATAATTCTATACAAAAGGAGAAAATTATGCCGGTCAAAAATGAAGAATTCGTTCCTCTGACTCCGGAAGAAAAAGAAGCGCTGATCGCGCGGCATCTGAATTACATCAGTGACTTCAACCGTTTTCTTCCCGACGGTCAGAAACTCGTCTACAACGCGCAGGAGTTCGGCGCGGCGCTGGACGATCCCGAGGAAGTCGGGCAATACCGCAAAGGAATCGCGCGTATGGAGCGGCTCAGAAAGCAGGAGAGCATTTACGAGAATATGACCAAAAAGTTCGGCGCACCGCCGGAGGGAAGGCATTATCTCAACCGCGTTTTCGGCTACAGCTTTAAAACCGAGGACACGCCCGAGGCGAGAAAGTACAACGAACAAATCTATCTCGAATACCGCGACAACCCCGAAAAGGTGCTTTATCAGCGCATTCAGCGCCTGCTGAATTTCGATCCGAAGCCCTTTCTCGACACGCTCGGCGACGAACGCCGCCTGATCGATTTTTACGACGAAAATCAGGCGCTGGTCGAGGACGCTTTCGCCTTTTCGTCCATTCTCCGCAACGGTGACGCGCAGTGGATGACGCCCGCGCTCAGAGGTGCCATCGACTGCCTCAAAAAGCCGATCGAAGCGCTCAACGAGTCGCAAAAACGCGCCTTTGCCGCGGCGGGAAAAGACGAATATCTGACGCTTCCGAAGCTGACGCCGGAGCAGGCCCTCGCCATTATGGCGGGAAATTCGCAATATATGATCATGGACAACGAGCACACCGCGATCCGCAACTATCTGCTGAACGTCGTCGCCGAGAGCGAAGGGGTGGAGAAGATCCCGGAGTTTTATCGGAAAATGCTTGCTGCCGGTTGGAGAGCCGACAAGAATTTCTTTGTCAGCCGCGTAGCGGAGGAGACCGATCCGCAGACCGGAGCGGTACACGAAGTCACCCTCGACGCCGCTTTTGCCCGCCGCCCGAACGTCACGGTGCGCGAGCGCACCGCGGACGAGATCTTCCACATCCGCAATATCAACCGGGACTTTGAGCGCGAATACGCGCAGCTGTTCCGCAACCATTTCAGCGATCTTTACGGCCGCCCCTTCGACCTGCAGGCGATCGAGCGCGAGCATCGCGGCGGATTCTGGGAACGCTTCCTGCACAAGACCTCGCCGGAATACAAAAACTTCCTGAAAACCCTCAAGGAGTACAACGATCCCAACTCCAAAAATTATCTCTGCCGCGAAAAACTGCGTGAAAGCGGTCTGGCCTATCGCCGGCACAAGCTGAACGATCGCCATTACAACGAGCGTATCGATCCGGTCGGACGCGGGCGTATGGAGCTTGTGGACGTCACGCTCGCAACGCTCGACGACATGGAGCGCAACGACGCGCGCATCCGCCAGGATATCGAGGCAAATCTCTATGAGATCGAGCCGCCCCGCGCCGGCGAACCCTTCCTGCAAAGAGAAGAGGTCGAGCCGAACGTCAGCGCGACCGAACGGGCGATCGAGATCGATCACGAGCCGGACCTTTCCATAGACAGCGAGCTCAACAATTCGATGAGATAACGGTTCCGCCGCAATTCCAATAAAAAAATTATCGCTTCCCCACGGGAAGCGGAATAAAGGAGAAAAAATATGTTAAACACGCAAGATTTACTTGACAGGCTCGGCGCAACGAGAAACGCCCCAACGCACCCCCTCGCAAAGATCCAGGAGACGGTGGAATACATCGCCGAGAATATGGAAGGGAACGAGAACGACGAACAGAAGATCTTTGAGATCGTCTTTGTGGCGAGAAAAAACATCGCCGAAACCGTCCTTCACGGACAAACGGAAAACCGACTTCCGCATACCGTCAAGGAGCTTGTCCCCAGATCGGATGAGGTAGACGTCAAGACCGGCAACTCCATCATGTCGATGTTCTTACTTTCGCCGGAAACGATGCTCAAGACGATGACCGAAGCTCAGCTTGCCGAGGACGGCAACGAGCAGGCGGAAACAGATCCGGAAGCCGCACGGATCGCGGCGGATAAAAAGAAGAAATACGCCGCCGCGCTCAAGCTCCTGAACGGAAAAGAGATCGCCTTCGCCGCCTATGATACCGCCCGCGGTGAAATCATGAACGATAAGCTCAACGTCATCGGATACCTGAAGGAAGACCTGCCCGGAGAGGATCCGATCGCGGACGCGTTCACCGCCTGCAAACCCGGCTTCGCCGAAAAATGGCTTCGCCGCACTTCCAGAGAATATACCAACTTCAAAAACACCTTTGAAGCCAGAATGAACGGCGCCGCGACGCGCGACGAGCTCGACAACGCCGCAAAGGCATATCTGATGCGCAAGATCCCCGGATACAACGGAGAAGGTCTGCCGAAGATGAGCGACATCGCAAGACTCGGCAGAAAATCGAGAAACAGAGCGCTTCTCTGCTTCAAAACGCTTCAGGCGTCCTCAAAATCGAGAGGCTACGAGAAGAGATTGGTCACGATCCAGGGCGTTTCGGAGCAGAATCTGAAGGACTACGGAGTGACCGATGTCTTCAACAAGATGCGCTTTGAAAACTCGAACATCCCCGGCATGAACGAGCCTCAGAACGAGCAGCAGGCGAAGTTCCAGAACGATCTCAAGAGCAGCATTCAGAACGACGCACCCGCAAACGCTCCGAAGAACGATAATAATATCATTCAGAATCCCGTCGCAGAGGAAAATCTCATCAAATGATCTCCTCCCCGCGCAAAAACGGGCCGGTCATCCGACCGGTCCGTTTTTTATTTTTCGTTTTTTTCACCCGGATCCGCCGACTCCTCCGCCCGGCGCCGCTTTCCGCGATCGAAACGCAATAGGCCGACGATCGAGGAGGCGATCGCCAAAACCTCGTTGGCGATACCCGGATAAGATTGGCTTGCGATATCATAGGTCAGCATACACGCGCTGATCGGGAAGGACAAGACGCGCGAAAGCTTCGGCCGCCCGATATAAAAACCGACGACCGAGAGGCAGGACGCCACGCAGGTCAGGATCGAAAAGGCGTTCTTCCAGGTCAATACCGTACAAACCACCGAGACGATCAGAAAGAAGGGCAGCCAAAGCCTGCTCCTTCCCCACTTTTTTTCGCGGTTGACAAAAACGATCTCCCGCACGGCGCCGATGGCGGCGATCGCCGCTCCGGAATACGCGCCGAGAAAGAAGTAGTGCAGAAACCAGATCAGGTCGGAAAGCAGTTTGCTCACCAGAAGCGCTTTTCTGTTTTTCTGCTGATAGATGAATACGGTGGAGGCGATGCCCAGAACACCGAATATGTTCGCGGCGATCAACATAATGTAAACAATTCTTCTCTTTTCGTGCGATTTTTACGGGAAAACGCGGCAGAAAACTGCGGTGGGATCAGGAGGGCAATTCCGCCTTTTCCCACTGACCCGAATGCCGGGACACGCAATAGGCGGAAATTTTGGCGAAACTGCATTCCCTGTACTCGCCGTCATGGAAGATCGCATACAGAAGCGTATAGATCGGGGCGACAGCGTCGTCGGACGCGTAAACGCTGACGGGCATTTCGTTCTGGATCCAGAAGCGGATGCGCAGACCTTCCTCATCGAAATAGAGATGCGCGCCGGCAAGCATTCCTTCGGGATAATGATCGCGGATCCAGTCCTCGCTGATATAGCCTTGCGGAAAGAAAAAATGAAGGTAAAAGGCGGAGTTGTCCGCGCTTGTCCGGAATGCGATCCGAACGCGCACCTTTCCGTCCAGTTCCTTCAACAGATCACGAATGAAACGGTTGATTTTGATCGGCTCGAAAAAGATCCTGCCTTTGCCCGGCTTGTATTCTTCCACGTCATAAAGACCGGTGAAATCGACGTCCAGCATGTAGATCAGCGACATGATATAATCGTCCAGCCTGGCGGTCACCGCCGACGCGTAGTAGCCGTTGAACAATTGCTCGGTTCTCTTACGGTCCGCGCGGCGTTTCTTCAGAGGGAGGTTATCGTCTTGTTTCTTCACAAAAGAAAAAATCCCGGATCAGGAGCGCGGGGTGCGCCGGACGTCAACCGTAATTTCCGGTTTGCCGTATTCCGGATTGAATAATTTTTCGATATGCTGCTGATACCACGCGCGGATCTGCTCCGTG
>CADBPA010000003.1 GCA_902796505.1 uncultured Ruminococcus sp. | reverse complement strand
GGCGACCGGCGTGCTTCCGATCCTGATCGGCCGCGCCGTCAAGGCGAGCGAATTTCTGCTCACCGGGGATAAGCATTACAAAGTCGGACTCCTGCTCGGCGAGCAGACCGACACCGAGGACGTCACGGGGAATCTCCTCTCGCGCTTTTCGGGAGAACTGCCGGACGAGCAGACCGTGCGCGATACGGTCGCGGGCTTTCTCGGCGAGAGCGAACAGATCCCGCCGATGTACTCCGCCCTGAAGGTCGGCGGCAGAAAGCTTTACGACCTTGCGCGCGCCGGGATCACCGTCGAGCGGGAGGCGAGAAAAATCCGCATCGACGGCATCGGCGTCGAGCGACTGGACGATCGGCGCTATCTTCTCGACGTGCGCTGCTCGAAAGGCACCTATATGCGCACGCTCTGCGCCGATATCGGCCGCGCGCTCGGCTGCGGCGGCTGTATGTTTTCGCTCGAACGGTGCGAGGCGGCGGGATTCTCGCTTGCCGACGCGGTCACGATCGAAGAGCTTTCGGCGATGAGCGAAGGCGAGCGGGAAGCAAGGCTTCTGCCGGTCGAGGCGGTCTTTGCCGATCTTGAAAAAATTCCGCTCTCCCCCTTCTTTGCGCGGCTTGCAAGAGCCGGCCAGCCGATCCGCCTGCGCAAGATCGGCGTCTCTCTCAATCCCGGTGCGCGTGTCCGTCTTTACGACGGCGAAACCTTCTTCGCGCTCGGCGAAGTCCGGATGGGGGAAGAGGGCGAGGAGATCAAGCCGATCCGGCAATTTGACCTATAAATGCAAAGAATTATTTACAATTTTTACAACGGAGGAGAAAAATGAGCGAAAAAAGATGGACCGAAGAGCAGCTGTCCGCGATCGAAACGCGGGACAGAATGCTTCTGGTATCCGCCGCGGCGGGATCGGGAAAGACCGCAACGCTGACCGAGCGCGTCATCCGCCAGATCACCGATCCGCAGTCTCCGATCGACCTCTCCTCTATGCTGATCGTCACCTTTATGAAAACCGCGGCGAAGGAGGTGCGCGACCGCGTCGGCGCGGCGATCCGGAAGGCGGCGGCGGAGCATCCGGAGGACGACCGGCTCGAGCGACAGCTTCTGATGATCGGATCGGCGCAGATCCAGACGATCGACAGCTTCTGCGCCTCGCTTCTGCGCCGCGCCGGGGACGCCGTCGGCATTCCGCCGAACTTCCGCGTGCTGGAGACCGCCGAGGCCAAGCTTCTCGCCTACGGCATTCTCAACGACCTGATCACCGCCGTCTACGACGGACTTTACCCCGACGTCGCGTCGCCGGAGGAGATCGACGAGCTTGCCGACTCGCTTTCGGCGGCCAAGCGCGACGGGGATTTCGTCGAGGCGCTTCTCGAACTCTATGAAAAGACCGGAGGGCAGGTCGAAGGCGTGCGCGCGATCCGCCGTCTCGTCGGCGAATACGATCCCGAAAAATTCGTCTCGGCGTCGCGGACGGGCTGCGGCGGCTATATTTTCGGCAGTCTGCAGAGCTTTTTCGCCTATGCCGAGGGCGAGTACGAATACGCTCTGCGCCTTCTCGATACCGACGGGGAGGATCCGAATTCCGCAAAGCTCTCGGCTTTTCTGATCGGGGAGAGAGCAAAACTGCGCGCGCTTTCGGCGATCGGAAATCTCGACGACCTCTGCCGCGCGATCCCGGAGATCGCGCCTTTCGGCGAGAGAGTCCCCTCCAAAAATAAAAACAGCACCGCCGCCTTTCTCGAAGCGCAGGCGATCCGCACCGCGGTGAAGGAGGCCTTTGCGAAAACCTACGCGCCCTTCTGCCTCTGGAATACCGACGAGTGGCGCGCGCACTATACCGCCGCCTTCCGCCTCGGAACGACGCTTGCCAATCTTCTCGAAAAATTCGATTCGCTCTACGACGCCGAAAAGCGCCGTATCGGCGCCTTCACCTTCTCGGACGTGGAGCATTACGCCTACGCCTGCCTCTATGACGAAAACGGCGGCAGAACGGCGGTCGCCGAGTCGGTCGCGGCGGGACTTTCCGCCGTCTATATCGACGAATATCAGGACGTCAACGAGCTGCAGGACCGCATCTTCGCGGCGGTTTCGGGCGAATGCAACCGCTTCATGGTCGGCGACATCAAGCAGTGCATCTGCTGGTTCCGCGGCTCCGAGCCGGATATTTTCGCCGGCATGAAAAATTCTTTCGCACCGCTCGGCGAGGCAAAGGAGGGCGACCTCTCCCCGGCTTCGGTCTTTATGTCGAAAAACTTCCGCAGCGACGCTCCGATCCTCGATTTTGTCAATTCGATCTTTGAAAAGGTCTTTCCGCTCGCCTGTCCGACCATCGGATATACGAAGGGCGACAGCCTCGTCCCCGGCACCGACGGGCAGAAGGAGGGAGGCGCTTTCCCGGAGATCCATATCCTTTCCTCGCTGAAAGAGTCCCCGGACGGCGAAAGCCCGGAGGACGGAGAGGACGAAGCGGAGGAGCTGACCGCAAGGGAGGCGGAAGCCGAAGCGATCGCAGGAAAGGTCGGAGAACTGCTCCGGTCGGGTACGAAAAAGGACGGCAGTCCCATCGAGCCCGGCGATATTGCGATCCTCATCCGCGCCGGAGCGATGGAAAAATCGCTTGCCGACCGTCTCGGCGCCGCCGGCATTCCCTGCGAGACGGCGGACGACGCCGATTTCTTCCTGAACGCCGACGTTCTGCTCGCGCTCTCGCTTCTGACGGCGATCGACAATCCCCACCGCGATATTTATCTCGCCTCGCTGCTCTGTTCGCCTCTTTTCACCTTCTCTGCGGACGACCTCGTCGCTTTGGAACGCCCGAAATATCCCTCGCTCTACGCGGCGCTCGTCGCCTGCGCGGAGAAAGGCTCGCCGCTTTCCGACCGGGCGCGGGAATTCTTTTCGCGGATGGACCGCTACCGCCGGATGGCGGACGAGATGCGCGTCGATCTCTTCATCTCCCGCGTTTTCCGGGAGAGCGGACTCTTCGCCCTCGCGGCAAAAAAGGACGAAAAAGACGGCAGATGTGGAAGGGAAAATCTTCTGCTGCTTCAGCACTACGCGAAGGTGTACGAAAGCAACGACAACCACGGTCTTTCGGGCTTTCTCGGCTATCTGCACCGCGTGATCGAGGACGGCACACGGATCGGTGAAAAGAAGAAAGACCATTCGGGCAGGGAAGAGGTCCATATCATGACGATCCACAGCTCGAAAGGCCTCGAATACTCGGTCTGCATTCTCGCGGACGCCGGGCGGAAGATCTCGGATCTCGACAGCAGAAAAAGGATCGTCTACGATCCCGGCTTCGGTATCTCGATGCGTGAGCGCGCGCCGGGAGGACTCGCCCTGCTCGAAAGCGCCGCGCACCGCGCGGTCCTGTCGCATCACGCCGCCAAAAACTATGAAGAGGACCTGCGCGTCCTCTACGTCGCGCTCACCCGTCCGCGCGAAAAACTCTACCTCTACGGCACGGTGAAAAAGGACGCGCGCGCATACGCCGAGCAAATCCGCGAGAGCCGGACACGCCTTTCCGAGCACCGCGCAAAGCATATGGCAAGCTACCTTGAGATCGCGCTTCTCGCCGATCCCAGTCTTTATCGGCTGGTCATCGAGGACGAGAGCGAACAGGAAACGGCAAGCCGCCCGACGCAGATTCCGGGCGCCGCCCGCGATCCTTCGCCCGCAAAGGAGACTTTTGAGAAAAGCGGCGAAAAGATCGC
>CADBPA010000002.1 GCA_902796505.1 uncultured Ruminococcus sp. | reverse complement strand
TGCCGCCGTCTCTTGCGTTTTTTCCCGGCGGCTTGCGATCCGCAACCCATGGGGGATGCTGGGGATCGGCGTTCTCTTTCTCGTTCTGAACGCGATTCTCCTGATCCCCGGAAAGCGCCATGCGCTCGCCTCGTCGCTCGCCTTTTTTTCGGGCGCTGTGGGAATGGGGTTCTGCCTCAGCGCATGGCATCTCTACCGCGGCTATCGCTTCGATTTTCGCTTCTGGCTGATCCTCGCGGCGGCGTTCGCGGCGGCGTTTTTCCTGATCCTTCTGATTTCCGCGATCCCCGGCGTGACACGGCGGTATCCCGGATTCTTTTACGGAATTCTGTGCGGCTCTGCCTCGGTGTATCTGATCCTTCTGTTCTCCACGAAGACGACGTGGCTTTCCACCGTCGGCTTCTCGCTGATCCCCTTCTTTTCGGTCCTTTATTTTATGGGAAAGCCGCCGCATAACGCGGCGAACGAATGGCAGGCGTATCTGCGTTCTCTCTCGCTCTCCACCCTCAGCGTTTTTGCCGTCGCCGTTCTGGTCGCGCTCCTGATGCTTTCGGGTGACGGCGATATTTTCGATTTTGTCGATCTTTCTCCCGAATCGCCCGTCGAGGGCTACGACGAAAGAAAATACCCCTGATCCCCCCATCCGCGCTCTTTCCCCGCGCGGCAAACGCGCCTCCCGTGATCATAAAAAAGGAGACTCCCGATGAAAAAACTGTTCTTGTTCGGCTCGATCGACCTCGCCTTTCTCCTGATCCTGAATTTCGGCTCGCTCCTTCTGCAAAGGATCTTTCCGGAGGCGGGCGGCCTGCCGATCGTTTACGTCTTTTGCGGCGGCGTTCTGCTCGGCGGCGGTTTCCTCACGCTCGCCTATTCCCACCGGCGGCTGGCCGGACTCGCGCTTCCGTTCTTCGCGGTCGCCGGCGCGGCGTTTCTCGGCTTTCTGCATACCATCCTCGATATCCCCTTCACCGATCGGGAGGCGCTTATGGCTACCGTGATCTCCTTTTCGCTCTACCTGCTCTACTGTCTGCCGCTGTTGATCCCGGCAGTCCGCCGCCGATACGAATTTTTCTTCCTCGGCTTTTTCACCCTCTGCCTCCTCTACGTCGCCGGAATGCTCTTCTTCCGTAAAAACGACCTCCCGGTCTGGTTTCTTTCGCTCGTCACGGCGATGATCCTTCTGGTGTTTTTCGTCCTTTCGATGAGCTGCTCGACCGATCTCTGGGGCAACCTCTATTGCGCGGCGATCGCGCCGATCTCGCCGCTGATGCTGATCATTTCGATGATCTCCCGCGTCTCCTTCCCGATCGGCGTGCGCCCCTCGCCCTTGCGCGAAACCTACGAGCGGCTCGGAGACAGCGCCGCCGAGGCGCTCCCCTTTTTCTCCGCCTCGATCTCCCCGGTGGACTCGGATATTCTGCCCGAAGAGTGACGATCTTTCGCTCATAAAACAAAAGGACTTCCTCACGAAGGGAAGCCCTTTTTTCGACTCTTACGCCGTAAAATGTAATGAAAAGTTAGAAAATCAAAAGATTTTTCCGCCGTTATTCCTTCGTCTCTGCGCCGAAGAGGGTGGGATCGGGAGCGGGGAAACCGCCCAAGGTCACTTCCAGCCGGCTCTCGGTATGCACGTAGATCTCGCGCAGGGAGAGGGGAATATAGTAGTGCGTTTCGCTCTCGTAGATCAGCGTCTTTGCGCCGGTCGCCGCGTCCTCGGTAACCGAGATCTTCGTCTCGATGACCGACTTGCGGATCGGTTCGGTGTCGGCGCCGACGCTCTTGTAGCTTTCTTCGAGTGCCGAAAGTTCTTCCTCGCTTACCGTGTCCTCAAGATAGCTGCGGAAGAGATAGCCTCCGTCGGAGCAGGCCGCGTAGCCGCGCGCCGCCGGGAAGGGGAAGGCGAAGTTTTCCTCGGTCAGTCGGTATCCGTCGATCTGCCCGGCGATCCACGCCGTCGCTTCCTCGGCCGTGCCGTCGTAGCCTTGCCTTACGACCTCCTCGCCCGCGCGTTCGTAGAGATACACCTCGCCCGGCGCTTCTTCGTAAAGATAGCGCGCCTCGCCGTCCGCGATCCATTCGGCGAAGAGCGGATCTTCCCGGTAGGCGATCCGGTCGTCCTTGTTCTCGCCGTTCTGCCCGGCGTGCGCCGTGACCGAAAGGTTTTTCGCGCCGTCGAGTTCCGCAAGAAAGCGCCCGACCTCCTCCTGCATCGCGCGGTAGAGGCGTGCGTTCTCGGCTTCGTCGCCGAAGGCGACCTCCTCACCCTTGCGGTAGACGGTCAGGTGCAGGGTGACCGATTCCGCGCCGTTTCCGCGCAGAACCACCTCCGTCTGCCCGACCTTGCGGCCGATCAGCGTCAGCCCTTTCGCCGCCGCGATCTCCTTGTCCGCCGGGATCAGGCGCAGCTTCGTCGTCGGCAGATCGGTCTCGACCGCGACGGTCAGGCTCTCCCCGACCGCAAGGCGCAGCTCGGTCTCCCCGACCGTCATCGTGTGTTCCACCGCCTCGCCGGGAAGCGCTTCGTCCGGCTCGTCTTCGTATTCCTGTCCGCGCCCGGAGCAGCCGGAGAGCGTTCCGCAGAGCAGAAGTCCGCAGAGCAGAAGCGCCGTGAACCGAGCGAAGCCGCGTTTTTTCGGATCCATCGTTTTTTCTCCTTCTTCTATGAGGGTGATCTTTCCGCCCTGCCGTCAGGAGGGGTAGCGGCGGATCTCGATCGTATGTTCGCCCGCAGGGCAGTCTTTGTCGAAGGTGAGGACGACGAACCGTTCGCCCGCCGTGTAGAACGGGGGTTCGCCGCCGCTCGTGTTTCCGCCGGGCAGAGAGATACGCGCCTTTCCGACCGAATAGTAGCGCGTCGTGACGCCGTCAAAGAAGAGCATGATCTGCATTCTTTCGGGGATCGTGAGCGAGAGATAGACGATCTGCTCGCTGCCTGCCTCCGCCGTTTTGGTCAGCGTGATCGGCTCGCCGACCGTAATTTTTTGCACGCTCACGCCGAGCGCAAGCTCCGGCTGGATCTCGCAAAGCGCGATCGGAAGCGGATGCTCCTTGTCTCCGATGAAGGACGCCGAGGCGGTGAAGTAGTATTCGCCCGGCGCAAGGCGCGCGTACTGGATCGCGTCTACCGTATCCGGAAGTGGACCGCCTGCCGCGAGACTGCCGTCGGAAAAGAAGATCGAGATCTTCTTCGTGTCCAGCACCAGCGTGCCCTCTTCCGTCAGCGTGAAGAAGTAGCGCAGCTTCTGCGCCGAGACGACCTGCTCGGAATACAGCCCGGAGTATCCGCCTTCGGCGGCGGCGTCCCGGTCGGCGTAGATCGGCAGGCGGACGTTCACGTCCCGATCCTCGGCGCAGAGCGCGGTATATCGGAAGCGGCAGTAGCCGACCGTTCCGGGCTTCGCCATGACGACGTAATCGCCGGCGGGCAGCAGGAAGGAGTTGCCGCTGTAGTGCGTGTATTCGCCGTGCTCCCCCTTGACCGTGAGCGACCGGGGCGGCGCGTTGAAGAGACCTGCGGTGCTTTCCCACGTCAGCGTGACCAGGGATTTTTCCCCGATCGTGAAGGTCGGCTCCACCCCGCCTGCTCCGATGAGGATCGGCGCGCCGTATTCCTCCCCGATCCGCGGATCGGACTCCGGACGGATGAGCGCGACCGAGAAGTCGGTCTGTCCCTTTTCGTTTTTGGTGATATAGAAGAGATTTTCTCCGACCGCCGGGCGGATCAGCAGGCTTTCGCCCCCGCCGAGACGGTAGAGCATATAGGACGCATAGGGGGTGAGTTTTGCGGCGACCAGCACCTGCGCGCCGTCGTTTCGCAGAAGGATCGGGGACTCGCTCTCCGCCGTATAGGAGAAGCCGCAGAGGTCGTATGCGTCTTCGAGCGTACCGGTCATCCGGTCGGTGACCGCCGTCACGGGATCGATGCCGCAGACGGTTTGAAGCGGCACCTTTTCAAGATGCGATCTGACCGGGATCGCGATCCCTGTCGCCTCGACGAGATACTCTCCGTCCTCCGGCACCAAAAGATAGCTATCGTAAGACCGCTCGACCAATCTGCCCTCCCGGTCGATCTCGGTCGCCGTCGGAGCGTAGGGGGGAAGCGGCTTGCCGTCGCTTCCGAGGATCTGGAAAAGATTCCCGCTGATGTAAACGCAACGGTATAAACCGCGTTCCAGATCGGTGCGATAGTAGCTCAGCCGGTCGGAGGGGATCAGGATATCTTCGGTCAGATCGGTCTTTCCGACGATCGCGTCCGGCGTTTTCGCACCGAAGAGCAGCGTCGGCGTCGGCACCACCGTCGTCGGCGCACAGGAGATCGAGCAGCTCGTCTCGGTATCGACCGTGCTGACGTAGTTTGCGGTGTTCCGCTCGTAGAGGCGGATCGACTGGTGCGCGCGGACCGTCATCCGGTCGTCCTCGAAAGAGACGGTGAAATTCAGGATCGCATAGTTGACCGAATCGCCGTGGTAGCCCAGCCGGATATAGAGATTGCGCATCGTGGCCAGCATATCGGGCGGCAGGACGTCTTTGAGATACGCCTGCAGGGTGTAGAGGTCTTCGTCCTCCCGGTATTCCGCCTTCGCGCGGCTCAGGTCGAGCGCGTCCTGCGAGACCCCGGAGAGGTCAAGACCGGCGATTTCGGCGATCGCGTCAAGGTCTCCTTCCGCGTCCGCGACCGGCTCGCGCGTATAGTAATCCGAATAAAGGTCCGGGGTGTAGCGGAAGTAGGCGCCGGCCTCTTCGCGGAGCAGGAAGGTCGTCCTGCCGTCCTGCGTCACGTCCATCGCAAAGGGCGCGCGGATCGCCTTCACCTCGGTGGTCGTCGTGCGGTCGTTCGCCTTGATCGATAAGACGATCCCGG
>CADBPA010000001.1 GCA_902796505.1 uncultured Ruminococcus sp. | reverse complement strand
TTCCAATCGGGATCGAGCATTCTGTGCAGGGCTTCCATATAGAAGTAGTCGCCCCAGATGTTCATCTCGTCGACGCCGTTCTTATGCGGTTTCGAGTAGGTGGCGTGGAGGAGAAGTCCGTTCGATTCGGGGATATCTTTGGTCAGACAGTTATCGATCAGGGAGTTCATGATGCGCTTGGTCGCATTGACGTAGATCCTGCGATCGGGATCGTTTTTCTCCATATATTTGATGCCTTCGAGCATTGCGCAGAGGGCGATCGCGTCGGAGGAAGAATCGCGCGGCTCGTCGTCGCCGTCGGTGAAGGAGAGATCCCAGAAGGCGATATAATCCTTCGGCAGATGGTTCAGGTAATAATTGGTGGTCGCGCGGAAGGTCTGAAACGCCTTCTCGTTCTTGCGGTAGATATAGGTCAGGAGCGGACCGTACATGCCCCACGTCTGGCCTCTTGCCCAAGCGGACTCATCGGAGGCGCCCTGCGCGGTCACGCCCTTGACGGGAGCGCCGGTTTCGGGATCGAAATAGTAGGTATGGTAGGTGCTGGCGTCGTCGCGGCAGCAGACGTCGATCGTCGTATTGAAGTGGGTATACGCGATCTCGCCGTATTTCGGATCGCCGGTCACCTCGCTCGCCCAATAGAGGAGCGGGATATTGAGCAGGCAGTCCACGATGAGGCGGAAGTCCTTCGGATCGTTGACGTTGCCCCACGCCTGCAGGAATTTGCCCTTTTCGTGGTAGCGGGAGAGGAGGTTATCGGCGGCAAGGATCGCCGCTTTTTTGCCGTCCTCGGATCCGGCGAGCTTATACGCCGCCACGCAGGAGGGGGTAAAGACGAAGCCCATATCGTGATGGTTGACGCCGATCTTATGTTCAATGCGATAGAGATAGCCGGGGATCTGCGCGAGCGCGATCTGCTTATACTTCTCTTCTCCGGTCATCTGATAGGTATGCCAGAGGATGCCGGACCAGAAGCCGCAGTTCCATCCTTCGTCGTTCTTGACCTTCGCATAGACGTTATGGACGCTGGAATGCGCGGGATAGCAATCCTTGAAATCCGGGATCATACGCTCGTCGATCTTCTTTTTCGCTTCGGCGAGGGCGTACTCCAGTTTCTCACGCGGAAGATCGAAGTCTGCGTACTTTTCGGGATGCTCGATCGGGGGAATCTTCGGGATCATAAAGAAATCTCCTTTGGTTTATGAATTGTGATATAATTTTTTGGATTGATACGCCGGCTCGGTCGTCACATGCAGGCCGAGCTTGCGA
This sequence comes from uncultured Ruminococcus sp., assembly GCA_902796505.1. Lineage (GTDB taxonomy): Bacteria > Bacillota > Clostridia > Oscillospirales > CAG-272 > UBA1740. The sequence continues at coordinate 3,590 of CADBPA010000001.1, read as the reverse complement.
AAGGTATCGTGATCGACCTGAGAGAGGATGACGGTGGAATGCACCTCGGCGTAGCGAAGCAGCGGCAGAGCCTCGAAGGCGAGGCGCGCGTTTTCACTGCGGACGGCGCCGATGGAAAGCGCGATCAGCACCTCGTCAGTATGCAGACGGGGGTTATGGTTGCCGAGATTTTCGGTTTTCAGTTTCTGGATTGGGCGCAGGATCGCGGCGGAGATGATGTCGGTCTCCTTCGGGATGCCGGCGATGGTTTTGAGCGCGTTCAGAAGCGCCGCGCTGGAGGCGCCGAGGAGCGCCGAGGTCTTCCCCGTTACGATTCTTCCGTCGTTGAGTTCGATGGCGACGGCGGGCGCGCCAGTCTGCTCGGCACGTTCAAGCGCGGGAAGGACGCACTTTCTGTCCTCGGAGGTGATATTCAGCTTCTGCATCAGCAGTTCGATCTTATGTACCTCGATCTCGCTGCCGCACCCTTTGCGCAGATTGGCGAGGGCGGCGAAATAGCGGCGGATGATCTCCTGCTTTGCGGCTTCGCAGACGGCGGCGTCGTTGTAGATGCAGAATCCCGCCATATTGACGCCCATATCGGTCGGCGATTTATAGGGGCATTCGCCGAGGATGCGTTCGAGCATCAGGCGAACGATCGGAAAAGCGTCGACGTCGCGGTTATAATTGACGGTGGTTTTACCATAGGCTTCGAGGTGAAAGGGATCGATCATATTGACGTCGGCGAGGTCGGCGGTCGCCGCCTCGTAAGCCATATTGACCGGGTGCATCAGAGGCAGATTCCAGATCGGGAAGGTCTCGAATTTCGCGTATCCCGCCTTCACGCCGCGCTTGTTTTCGTGGTAGATCTGCGAGAGGCAGGTGGCGAGTTTTCCGGAACCGGGGCCGGGGGCGGTCACGACGACGAGCGAGCGGGTGGTCTCGGCAAATTCGTTTCTGCCGTATCCTTCATCCGAGAGGATGAGGGGGAGATTCGAGGGATAGCCCTCGATGGCGTAATGCTTATAGACTTTGATGCCGAGCGATTCGAGCTTGTTGCGGAAATTCAGGGCGGCGGCGGTTTCTTTATAGCGCGTGATGACCACCGAGCCGACGTAAAGCCCGAAGCCGCGGAAGGCGTCGATCAGGCGGAGGACGTCGAGATCGTAGGTGATGCCGAGATCGCCGCGGACCTTGTTTTTCTCAATGTCGCCGGCGTTGATCGCGATGATGATCTCCGCCATATCCTTCAGCTCGCAGAGCATCCGGATCTTACTGTCCGGCGCGAAACCGGGCAGGACGCGGGAAGCGTGAAAATCATCGAACAGTTTGCCGCCGAATTCCAGATAGAGTTTGCCGCCGAATTGCGCGATCCTGTCGGCAATATGGCTCGACTGCATTTTTAAATATTTTTCGTTGTCAAAACCTTCGCGGAACACAAAGCATCACCTCGCAATCAAAAATATACGTTGATATTTTATCACATCCGCGCGCACATTGCAAGGTAGATCGCGCATTTTCTCGCATTTTCGGAAAAACTTTTTCGCGCAAAAAAGGAAGATAATGGCTGTTTTTGAAATACCCGAATTTTTTTCGCGCAAACGGTTGTTTTTCCCGCCCGGATATGATAAAATAAAAAGACACAGCATCTTTTTCGGGAGGTAAACTGCTTTGAGCGAACCCTATGATTATTTCGGCAACGGCAACGAAGAGCCGACCGTCCTGAATTCCGAGCCGACGCCGGACTGGAACCGCTTTACTCCGGACGACAGTCATCGCGTCAAAAAAACTTATTCGCGTTATTTTCTCGCTCTCGCGATCTATCTTCTGGTAGCGAGTTTCGCCGCGTATCTTGTCAGTTTTCTGATCGCGCGGTCTCCGCTTTCCGAGAATGAATTTCTGAACAGCGCGACTTTCGCGCTGATCGAAAACGCGATCGTGATGTATATTCTCGCCATGGCGGCGTTTTATCCGATCATTCACGGAATGCGCAAGGTCGAGATAGAAAAAAGCAGACTCTCTTTCAAGGAGATCCTGATTTTTTACTGCATCGCGCAGGCGTTCATTACCGCCGGCAGTCTGGCGGGCAATTTCCTGAACAATATCATCTCCACGATCCTTTCGGCGATCACGGGGATCGATATGAGCATTCACAACGAAGTCGGCGAACTGATCAGCGGCGCAAATCTTCCGATCGCGATCCTTCTCGTCGGCATTGTCGGCCCGATCGTCGAAGAACTGCTCTTCCGCAAATTCCTGATCGACCGGGTGAGTATGTACGGCGACAAGATCGCCATCGTGGTTTCCGCCGTGGCGTTCGGACTCTTCCACGGAAATCTCTATCAGGTGTTTTATGCGGCGGTGCTCGGTCTGCTTCTCGGCTATATCTACACGAGAACGCGCAATATTCTCTATCCGATCCTGCTTCACATGGCGATCAACACCTTCTCGACGCTCGCGGCGCTGCTGATTCCCTTTGAAGAAGATCTCTATATGCTGGCGGAACAGGCGGCAAGCGGCGAGAGCGTCAACACGCTTGCGATGCTCGGAGATCTTGCGATCGTCGGCGCGTATCTTCTGGTCCATTACGGAACGGTGATCGCCGGTATCGTTCTCTTCCTCACGCGCAAAAACCGCATCTTCATCAGCGATCGGTGCGAGATCACGATTCCGAAGGGACGGAGATTTCAGACGGTTTTCGTGAATTTCGGCGTCATTTTCTACACCGTGGTCACCGTGATCGAGATCCTGATCGCGCTCTTCTCTCCCCTGCTGCAGGCGCTGATCCATCCGGGCAGCTGATTTTACAGAATATTCTGTCGGAAAACGGGCGAAATCCGCCCGTTTTTCTTTTTTCGTTTGACATATCCGCAAAAGGAGGCGCATAGGATATGGCAAAAAGCTTGATGGGGGAGTCTGCTATGATGGACCAAACGATTTACGAAACGATCGCAAAAAGAACCGGGGGAGATATTTATATCGGCGTCGTCGGACCGGTACGGACGGGAAAATCCACCTTTATCCGCCGTTTTCTCGACAAGGCCGTTCTGCCGAACATCGAAAATGAATTTGACCGCACACGGGCGCAGGATGAAATTCCGCAGAGCGGGTCCGGCAAAGCCGTGATGACCACCGAGCCGAAATTCGTTCCGGATGAGGCGGTGAAGATCCGCGTCGGCGGCTCCGAATGCAATATCAAGATGATCGACTGCGTGGGATATATGGTGGAGGGCGCCGTCGGGGGCGAGGACAACGGCGAAGAGAGGAAGGTGATGACGCCGTGGTCGACAGAGGCGATGGCGTTTTCCGAGGCGGCGGAGATCGGCACCGGCAAGGTCATCGGCGAACACGCGACGATCGCCGTTCTCGTCACCACCGACGGCTCTTTTACCGACATTCCGCGCGAAAACTACGTCGCGCCGGAGGAGCGCGTCGCGGCGGAACTCAAAGAATACGGGAAACCTTTTGTGATCGTCCTCAATTCCGCGCATCCGCAGGCAGAGGAAAGCCGCGCGCTGGCTGAGGAGATGGAAGAAAAATACGGCGTTCCGGTCGCGCTCGTTTCCTGCCCGGAGCTGGAAGCCGACGATATGAACGAGATCCTTTCGCTT